>JAOZTW010000501.1 GCA_029938985.1 Bacteroidales bacterium
TTGCTACTTTTCTTATAATTTCCCCCTCTCTTATGTTTAAATTGTATGCCATTATATTTGTTTAGGTTAAAAAACTTTGTTAAAAAAACAAAGTTTTTATAAATAATTGAATTTTAAGATGTAAATCAATTTTTCATAAAATATTGTTGGTGTTTTTTACGAGTGTCAAGTTCAAGGAGCTTTTTTGAAATATTAAAATGCTCATTTACAAAGGTAAACTTTAATTCTAATATTTCAAAAAAGCTCCTTGAACTTGACACTCGTGAAAAACGCCTTAATTGTTACACGAAACGACTTTCCAATGTCCCTAAATTTTTACCACAAGGCAAAAAATAGGGAACTTGAAAACGTCAGAATAGCCTGACAGGTAGTAATTTAAGATTTTTACAGCAAAAGGTCATTACACACACAAATCATAACTTCTATTACTTAAGCTTTGTTACAGTAAGGAATGATAAAATTATTCAATGGTTCAATGATAAAATTATGTTACTATAAACCAGCAGATTAAAAACACACAAAGGTGTAAAAACTTTTGTACGGGTACTTAGCATGTCTATTATAATCTGAAATTTTATTTTTTATCTCCATATATGTGATTTTCAACTTGTATATAAGCATTTTCGGTAGGCGTTATTCCTAAGTCGTAGGCATTTTTTATGTTTTGATAAGTAAATTTACAAGTTTGAGTAGTTTTTTTCAAAACATTATCCATTTTGGCATTATTTTGTTGTGTATATTCCTCATAACCACACAAAACACCACCCCCATTGTGCCACCAAGCTACCTGAAAAATAATGCCTTTTTCTTTAAGTAAATTAGCTAATTCTATTTCCTCTTCTTTGCTTGATGCTTTTAATTGGTTGTTTGCCCCACCAATAATTATACTTGCTTTTAATTTGTGAATATTGTTGTGCGAAAAAACTCCACCTATTGCACATGGCGAAAGAATATCAACATCTTCGTACAAAATTTTATCCGTATCAACAACTTTAATATCAGCTTTTGGGTGTTTTTTCAAAAATTTATCAATAAAATCTTTGTTAGTATCAGCTACAATTAATTTTGCACCTTCACGTAAATAATGTTCCGCAAGCACAAAACCAACTACACCAAGCCCTTGAACTGCAACACTTTTACCTTTCAACGACGAATTATTGAACTTAAATCTTGTAGCTTCTTTGGCGGCCAAATAGACACCATAAGCTGTTGGTATTCCTGTTGCACCAAGTGGACCTTCTGGACCACCAGTGATATTTACACTAAAATGTTTTTTCATCACATCGGCAAGTTCGGGCGGAAAATTCATATCCGGACCAGTAAAACACCTACTTCTGTCGATGCAATACGAAAGAAAACCAATAGTTGCGAGGTCGTCAAGCTCTAAGGGTTGCATTATTACGGTTATTTTGTTTCCTCCACACGAAATACGAGCAGCATAATTTTTGAAACTCATTCCTCTACCCAAGTTTAAACCGTCAATAATTACATCAATTTCATCTTCTTCTGGTAAGTGTCGTCGTATTCCTCCTGCACTAATTGCTTGATTTCTATTGTTTAAACCAAGGACTTCGCTGTGTGCATTATTAATAAATCGTATGTTTTTTTCTTTATTATAATAACAATCAATATATTGGTGTTTGCCTTTTCTTAGTAGTTCAATTACTTGGTTCAAATAATTTTCTTGATTATGTTTTACAAAAATTGCTCTTGTCTCTGCATCATTAAAACTGATGTGTTGAGAGCTTAAAATAGACGAACTATAAAAATCAGTATTGTATTTTGACCAGTCAACTTCTTTATCCCATTCTTTTGCTACATAAAGAATTACGTTGTCTGTTTTAAAATTATAACTTATTTTTAATCTATTAAGATTTTCGCTGTCTAAAACTTCAAATAAACTTTTTTTCATAATAACTTGTATTTATTGTAGCGTTTTCACAAATATAAATTTCAAAATTAATACAAAAATCTTAACTTGTGAAACGTACTTTTATTAATAATTAATTGTAGTTAGGTATAATAAAAACAAATGTAAATTATATTTTGATAAATACAAAAAATATTTAAAAAATATAAAAGAATGGTTAAATAAATAAATAAAAACAATACATTTGTATTTTTAAACCTAACCCACATTATGTCATGAATTATACTATTACAAATCAAAACTAACTGTAAACTAAGGCAATATTTGATATTTTTATTTTCAAAGATGCTCGCATTTAATCAAACAAAAATCTCTGTGCTTACCTTATTTTTTGTTATTTATGCTTTTCATAACGAAAATTAATGAATAAGGTAGGCTAAATAATATATTTTGTAATCACTAAGATATATCAAAAAAATAAGATTATGAACAAACTCTGTACAGGAAAGGCTTTTGATCAAGCAACTTGCTGGCAACAAGAATATTAATATGCTCCATTTATATGCTGGCACAGATATTTTGGATATAGAATATTTTTTAAATTGTTATAAACAATTGTTGATATTTGCCGACTATTTTCCTAATATAGAGTATATTGATTTTGGTGGCGGTTTTGGTATTTCGTTAAACGAAAATATAATGTTTGATTTTGATAAATATGGAAACAGATTAAATAAATTATTAACTGGTTTTATTAATAAAACGGATAAATAAATAAAATTAATTCTTGAACTAGGAAGAATTATCACAGGAGAGTCTGGTTATTTTATTTGTAAAGTAACTGATATTAAGTATAGAAACAAGTATCAATTTATTGGTGTAAATGCCTCGTCTGTTCAGTTTCCAAGACCACTTTTTTACCCCAACGAAGCGGAACATCCTGTCAATATTATTACTTAAAATTTGAAGTTAAATAAGAAAAACAAATTTATAAGTTCAATTTTTGGCTGTTCAACATATTCTCGTAATTTTTTGGCACAAAATGTATATTTACCAGAAACAAAAATCGGAGACTATGTTATTATAGGAAATGCTGGTTCATATTCAGCTTCGGCACATACAAAATTTCTTGGTTTTGATGAAGTTACAGAAATAATAATTTAATGTTTCAATTATGTGATTATCAACCAATAGATTAAAAAAATACAAATGTGTAAAAACTTTTGTATAGGTACATATATTTTAAAATGAAAAAAAATGAAAAAAATAATTAATCTTGTTTTGATAATAATACTTTGTCAAACTTCATACGTTTTTTCACAAAGCACAATTGAAGCAGTTATTAAATCTGTGAAAACCAACAATAAACTAATACAAGTTTCCAAACAAAAAGCGGGAAGTTCTAAACTGTCAGCAAAAACTGGAATATATTTAGAAAATCCCGAAGTTGAATATATTCATAAATTTGGAAGTATTGAAACAGGAAATATTCAGGAAATAAATATTAGTCAAAGTTTTGATTTTCCAACAGTTTATAGTCGCCAAAAAAATCAAGCAAATTTGATTTCGCAAAAAGCGGATTTACAACACAAGGCAGAAATATTAGAAATTTTGTTTGAAACACAAAACACTTGCATAGAATTGGTATTTTTTAATAAACGAAAAAATATTCTTACAAAACGTATTAATCATGCAAATAAAAATCTATCAATGCTTGAACGACAAGAAGAGTTGGGGTCAATGAATATTTTAGAAATAAATAAAGCAAAAATATTAGTGCTTGGTCTACAAACCGAATATGACCTAACAAACACCAATTCTGCCATTTTAACAAATACTTTAATAGTTCTTAATGGAAATATTCCAATTGTTTTTAATGATAGTGTTTATCAAACAATTTCTGAAAAAATAATTTTAGATAGTATAAAGAATCAAGCATTTACTAACAATCCACAACAACAAATTAACGAAATAGAAAAACAAATAGCCAAAAGTCAAAAACAAATTACAAAGGCGAGAAATCTACCTGCATTTTCACTCGGCTATAGCTCGGAGTTTACAAAAAATGACAATTTTCATGGTTTTATGATTGGTATGTCTATTCCTTTGTGGGAAAATAAAAATACAATTAAATACGAAAATATAAATATTTTAACAGTAAATGCTGTTTCGGAGAATTATGAATTTGAAAACAATATGGAAATTGAACAAACTTATGCCGAATTTGTAAAATATCATGAATTGTATGTAACATCTACTGCTCTTTATTCTGAAATTGAAAACGAAAGATTATTACAAATCGCTTATGAACAAGGCGAAATATCTGGTTTGAATTATTTTTCAGAAATTGCATTTTTTTATCAAGCCGTAGATAATCTGCTACTTGTAGAAAGAGAGCTATATTTATCTTATTCAAAATTAATGAAAAATTATATTGAAATTCAATAAATATTTTAATATGCCTTACACTTTGATAGTCCCTACAAAACAGTGTTGGTATGATTAACAAGTATTTACAAAAATA
>JAOZTW010000502.1 GCA_029938985.1 Bacteroidales bacterium
TAAAATTTTATTTGTAAAAATAAAAATACAATGAATTTCAACTGTTTTTCAACTGAATTTCATTTTTAAAATTTAAAGCTATAGCTTATTGAGGGGATTATAGGGAAGAGAGTAACAGTTTTAAACACACCACTTACAGGAGAATTACCACTCATATTATAAGAACTGAATGTATATTTTATGTAAAAAGGGTTTTTGCGATTATAAGCATTATAAATATTAAATGACCATGTTCTTACTCCATGCTTTGTTTTTTTTTCGTTACTAATTCCTAAATCCAAACGATGATATGCAGGCATTCTTTGCGAATGTTTTTCTCCATATTCTATAATACTACCAAGTTGTCTGCTATGTGTGCTGGCATACCAGACAGGTAATATATCATTAGAAAATGTTTGTATAAAGTTATCTTCTATAGGGTAATATGTTGAATTATATATAGTACGAGGCAGAGTTACTGCGTTTCCTGTGCCGTAAACCCAATTAGCCGAAATAATAATTTTTTTATTTAAATGATATATTAAACAAATAGAAATATCGTGTCTTCTGTCATATTTGTAGCTATATTGTTTTCCATAATTAATATTTTCAAACTGTCTAAACGACCACGATAAAGTATAACCTATCCAACCTTGTAATTTCCCTGTTTGTTTATGAGTAAAAAATTCTGCACCATAAGAATTTCCTATCCCATTTTTCTCAATTTTTTCGTCCCATTTTTCATCATTTATAAGATAGCTTGCTCCTTCTTTATAAGCTATCATATTAGTCATTGTTTTGTAAAATCCTTCTATACTTATATTGTATTTACTTCTAAAATTATGGTAAAAACCTCCTGTAAATTGTTTAGATTTTTGTGGGGGAATATTGTCTGTTGGTGGCACCCAAAGGTCTGTTGGTAATCCAATTCCTGTGCTTGCAAGTAAATGTAAATATTGTTGCATTTCGGTATAAGATGTTTTAAAAGCCCATTGTTTGGCAAAATTATAAGATAGCGAAAATCGAGGTTCTAATGAATAATAGTAAGTATTGTTTACATTAAAAAGTGAAGAATGTAAACCTATATTTGTTTTTATTTTTTTTCCTATATTTATTTTATTTTCAATATAAACTCTATATTCGTAGGCTCTAATATTTTTGCCAGATGTACTTGTATCAACACTAATATTGTTTTCAGAAGTTTTATAATTACTAACTCCTGGTAAAAAATTGTGGTGTGTTCCATTAACTCCTGTTTTTACAATATAATTGTTAGTTAGGTTTAGGTCTATATCATATCTTAGTGCAAAATCTTGTATATTAGATGTATAATTTACCTTGTTTATATAAGTTTGAGTATTGCTTATTGATTTTTCTTCTAAAAAATAATCATAAATATTGTTTAACTGGTAATTTGTATAATTTAATGTTAGATTAGAAAAAATCTTTCTATCAAAAACGTGATTCCATCTTAAACTACCAAGTTGATTACCCCAATTAATTTCTTCATGACTTTTTTCAGAAATAGTTTTACTGTCAAAACTATTTTTGTTATAATATTTATCTTTTCCTGAATACCAAGATAAATATAATCTGTTTTTTTGCGAAAATTTATAATTTATTTTCACATTAAAATCGTAAAAATAATAACCATTTTGTTGTTTTGCGTTGTCTAAATCATTTTGGTAAGTGTTATAAGGCATCATTAACAGGTCAAGGTAGTTGCGTCGTGCAGAAATAAGAAAAGCTGCCTTATTTTTAATAATCGGACCTTCAAGCATAAGTTTTGAACTCAACAAACTCACAGATGTGCTGGCTGAATATTTTTGCATATTTCCCTCTTTCATCCTAATATCAATTACCGATGATAATCTTCCACCGTATTGTGCAGGAAATCCTCCTTTAATTAGTTTGACATTTTTTATTGCATCATCGTTAAAAGCAGACATAAAGCCAAATAAATGTGAAACATTGTACATTGGAACTCCGTCTAATAAAATCAAATTTTGGTCAGCTCCACCTCCTCTTACATACAAACCTGTAGTTCCTTCGTTGCCTGATTGTATACCAGGTAATAATTGCAGGCTTCTTATAATGTCTGTTTCGCCTCCAAGCGAATTTAACTTACGAAGTTGGGATATTTGCAAATCAATTGTACTTACTTCTGTATTTTGTATAGAGTTGGCATACACTTGTACTTGTGTAATTGAGGTTGATAATTTTTCAAGTTCAATATTTAAAATAGTATCTTTATCTAAATAAATTTCTATTTCTTGGAGTTTGTATCCTATGTAAGATATGGTTATTGTATTAATATCGGCAGTTAGCGTTAAGCTATAGTAACCATATTTATTGCTAACTACTCCAGACTTAGTTTTTATATCAAAAATATTTGCTCCTATTAAAATTTCTTTACTATTATTGTCATAAATATATCCACTTATTGTGTGATTTTGTGAAAGCAATATGTTGCCAATAAATAGAAGTAAAAATGATAGTATTATTTTTTTTGGCATTTTATTTATTTATATTATTTATGTAAATTGTATCAACTATGCTGTTGGTTGCAGTAAAAATTCCGTACCCATTTGTTATATTTGAATAAACTATGGTAGGTTCACTGTAGGGGTCGTTTAATGTTATATATTGTTGGGCAAGACTTTTGATATATAAATAATTATCTGAATGTAAACTTGTTAGTTCTACCCAAAATTTATCAAAATCTTCCATTTCTTTAATATGCAGCCCCCAACCTATATCTAATATATATTTTTGTTCTTGACCATCAAAAGTGCTATCATTTATTAGAATAGGAATATTGCTGGTAAAAAAATTTTCAACAGAGGCTTCATTAGCTCTGAATTCGTGTGAAATAATATCGATATAAGAAGTATCAATATAGTCATAATGAGCTTTAGTATAATTTGCTTTATAATAAAAATTTAAAAAATAAAAATTTTCCTCAAGTGGGTCATCAATTGTTAACTCAATTGTTGCATCTAATACATAAAGTTCACTGAAATTAGATTCCGTTAAACTTATTTTTTCTATTTCAATATTTTTTAAAATTGGCTTTTTGGGTATTTGTGATATAGCAAAAATGCTATCATATTCTTTATGCTTAACTTTTATTGTAAATTCAGAATTTAAGTTGTTAGGAACTTTATAATCTTGGCTGGTGTAGTAAGGAAAAATAAATTCGTTCTCTGGTTTTATGTATGTATCTAATTTACACAACAAATTATTATCCATATAAATTGAAATATCTGCATTTTCTATAGATTCAAATTGCATTATATCGGTAGGTGATATTGTATGCGAAACATTTACTTTCCAAATACTATCGGGACTAAATATACAATTTACAACAAGTTTTTTTTCTAATTCTTCTATTTTAAAATCAGTGGTTTTTTCGCAAGAAAAAAACAAAAATATTAAAATTAATGTTGGTAATACTTTTTTCATTTTTTATAATATTAAAGAAAACATATCAATTAAAGCATATTAAAATTTGTCAATTGTTCATTTTAATATGCCTTAAGTAAATAATAGCCATCTGTGAAAAAAATGGGAAAACTTTTTGTTCAAACATTAAAGTATTAACTAATAGAGTTTTAATAAGAATAAAATATTTTCCATTAATAATCGGGTAGTTAATTATTACGAGAACGGTTTCCCATACATTTCAGTAATTATTTATTTATTTCTAATAATATTTTTGCATTTTTGTATTTTGCTCGTACATGAATTTTGTAAAAATTATTGTACCGTCTCAGAAATTCTTCCGTTTCATACTTCATTTTAGTTCTGGTATAATCGTAAAACCAAGATTTAGGCTTCCATAAAACACCAATCTTTGCTTTTATCCAACTTTTACCACTTTGATCTTCTAAAAACTCAACATATCCTTCATGCCAGCCTTGTGAATGGTATGCAAACATTTCCCTAATTCCACTATTACCTTTAGTGTTTACATCTTCATCAAAACTTAAAGATACTCCAACTGCTCCATCAGGTAATGATACATTTACTAACTCAATGCTTATATCTGCTTTTTCATACTCTTCTTCTATCACATTTTCCTCAATAAACAGATTCGTTAATTCTGTATTTTTAGAAGCCGTTTTATAAACAGGTTCAAAAATTAGGTCTGCATTAAGATTTTCTTTGTAGTCTGTATGTATCACATATTCAACTATAAAAGTTCCTGCTTTACTACTCATGGTTTTGGTTGTGTTATACAAATAATCTTCTTGTATATGAGAAGCCTTTTTTGTTTGCACTTCTTCATTGTTTGTGTTATTCTCCAAAGTATTTTCCTTCTCGCAACTTGTAAAAAACATTCCTCCTGCAAAAATAATCATTACTGCCAATAAAATAAAAGAAATTCTAATTTTTTTCATTTTTAAGTT
>JAOZTW010000986.1 GCA_029938985.1 Bacteroidales bacterium
AATTGAAGTTTACCTTTGTAAATGAGCATTTTAAAATTTCAAAAGTAACGCAAAAATTTGCACTTGTGAAACATGCCACAAAAAGCAATATTATAAAATGTTAGATACTATAGATTACAATATACTTGGTACTCTTTATGAGAAATCTCTTGACATAGGTTTTCGTAAAAAAGACGGAGTTTTTTACACACCAAAATACATTACAAAATATATTGTGGAAAATACCATAGGCACACTTTGCACCGAAAAACGCAAAGAAATGAATATTTACGAAATTGAATTTGATAACAGTTACAGAACAAAAAAAGGTTTAAACAAAAAAGGAAAACAGCTTTATAAAAAACTGAATGACTACAAAAAATGGTTAAAAACTCTAAAAATACTTGACCCTGCCTGCGGAAGTGGTGCGTTTTTAAATCAGGCACTAATTTTTTTAATTGCAGAACACAAATTAATAGACGATTTAATTGCAGAGCTTACCAAACAAAAAATACGTTTATTTGACACCGACAAAAGTATTATAGAAAACAATCTTTTTGGTGTTGATATAAACGACGAAA
Organism: Bacteroidales bacterium; assembly: GCA_029938985.1. GTDB lineage: Bacteria > Bacteroidota > Bacteroidia > Bacteroidales > JAOZQN01 > JAOZQN01. The sequence goes on from JAOZTW010000986.1 coordinate 561, forward strand.
GTGTTGAAATTGCAAAACTCTCGCTGTGGCTACGCACTGCACAAAAAGGAAGAAAACTATCAACTTTAAACAATAATATAAAATGCGGAAACTCATTAATTGACGACCCCAAAGTTGCAGGTGATAAAGCTTTTAACTGGAATGTAGAATTTAAAGAAATTATGGATAATGGTGGTTTTGATGTGGTTATTGGAAATCCGCCTTATGTAAATATTGCAAATATCAGTAATAAAAATGAACGTGGTTATTTGAAAAAAGAATATAAAACAGTAAAAAATAAAAGTGATTTATATAGTATATTTACTGAAAAAAGTTTTCATTTGCTAAAAGAAAATCAAATATTTAGTTTTATTTTTTCTAATTCTTGGCTTGGCACAAGCAGTTTCTCAAAATTCAGAACATTTTTAATAGAAAATTCACAAATTCTTGAATTAATAAAATTACCTGTTGGAGTATTTACAGATGCAACAGTAACAACAATTATTATTATTTTTAGAAAAAAAATTGTAACAAAGCATAAAATAATTTTAAAAGAGTGTATAAATGAACAATTTGTAAAAATGAAACATACACTTGATTATGAACGAATTAATTTTACAACTTATAAAACTTTTTCTTTTAAACCAGAAATTAAAATAAGAATAAAAACAGTTAAACTCGGCGAAATTGCTAAATTTTC
>JAOZTW010000503.1 GCA_029938985.1 Bacteroidales bacterium
CGCTTCTGTTGGTAGTCTAAAAGTTCCTCCACTTTCAGTTAATTTTTTTAACCTATCCAAAAAAACTTGTATATCTTCCCACGACACATTTGTAACAGGCTTTTTATCTCCTTCATCATATGATGGATTATTATTCATAACTGTCTCCCATAATTCTTGTGTTACTTCGCACTGTCCTATATAGAAATCGCTTAAATCAACATTATGTTTAGGTTTTGCTTCTTTATGACTTCCTCCCATCATAAAAGTTCCACCTTTTACATAAACCATTGGTTGGTCTTTAAAAATTTTGTTTAAAGTTTCATTTGAGGTTTCTATATCTGCCTTCTTTAATGGGTTATAATTTTGCAAAAATATAACAGCAATCAGTGCCACAATAACAAAAAGAGCTACTCCTCCTCCTATAAATATTCCTTTTTTGTTTGTTTTTGGAGGTATTTCTTCTACTATTGGTTTCGAGGGTTTTATGTTCAGCAGGTCGTCCATAAATTCTTGCACTGTTTGATGCCTAAATTCTGGTTTCATGTGCATTGCTTTTATTATAGTTCTGTTTGCTTCTTTGGGTATGTCTTTTGCGAGTTGTATTGGTTCTGCAAGTTTTTCCGATATTCTATCGGTAGCATCTAATGGTTGCTTGCCTGTAACTGCCGCATAAAACACTGCTCCTATTGCATAAATATCAGTGTAGCTACCTTTTTTGCTTATTGCAGAGTATTGTTCAATAGGTGCATAGCCGGGAGTTAGCATTGCAGTGTGTTTTTGAGTTTTGTTGTGTACAAACTCTCTTGCCGAGCCAAAATCTATTAGCACTACTTTGTTTTGTGCTGTTATCATAATGTTTTCTGGCTTAATATCTCGGTGCAACAAATTGTTGCTATGCACATGTGCTACTGCTTCTGCTGTTTGTGCTATGTAGTTTACGGCTTCTTCGTAAGGCAATGCTCCTTTTTTCAATATTATATCTTCGAGAGTTCCACCTTCTATAAACGGCATAACAAAATATGCTGTTTGGTTTTCTTCAAACACGTCCAAGACTCCAATAATATTTGGGTGATTTAGTTTGGTAAGCAATTGTGCTTCTTCTATAAAGCGTTGCTTAAACTGGTTATATTTTTCTGGAGTCATTCCTTGTAGGCTAACAGTACTATTTTTTGTTTGCCTAACAGAGTATCCGTTTATGAAAAATTCTTTCAGAGCAAAATATTTATTAAATCCTGTATGGTAAATAAGGTATGTTATACCAAATCCACCATGCCCCAGCACTTTACTAACTCTATACTTTCCTGCTTGTAGGCGGTCTCCTTCTACAAGTTCTTTTTGTATGCTATTGTCCATTTTTACAATATATTATTTTTAGCAAAATTTATTTTACGTTCTGTTTCTTTGCAATTTTCAATAAAGTTATGAGTAGTTTTACTATAATCTTCAACTGAAAAAGTTCTAAAAAAGTCATTTTTTACTTTGTCTTGCCACACCGTTTCTGCTCTATGTTTTTTATTTATCAGGTCGTTTTCTGCTGTAAGTAGTTCATTAGTTGTTATTATCATTTTGTTGTTCATTAATAATTTCTAATAAGGTTTTATATTCTTCAAAAACAATTTTATCTGTAATATTATAAAGTACATATTTTTTATTTTTAAAATCATAGCATATATAATTACTATCATAACAATCAATAAATGGTAGTAAATTATTTTCAATAAAATTATATTCGTAGTTATCTTCGAGTTCTTCCAATTCTTTTATATTTAGAAATCTCCAAACTTCGTCTTCTGCTATATTAATAAACCCTCCCTGTATTGAATTATATATTTGTTTAATTTCGGTACTAATATATTTTTCGGGTATATTAATAACACATTCTTTGTTGTTTTTCTCTAAGTCACTTTCCTTATTTTTAATAAAAAAAGTTATAAATTCGTTTATATTTTTAAATATCATAATTTTTTATTTTAGTAATTTTTCAATTTTATTTAGATAACCGTTACCGCTGTGAATTATAATATGGTCTTTCATGTGTAAAGGTATCATATTTTCTATTTTATTTTCGCCCCCAAATTGTATTGGTTTTATGTGGTGCATGTCGTATCTATCACCTTTTTTTCTTAATATAACTTTATTTTTATTCAAAAGGTCTTTTTTATAAGTTGGCCATTTAGAGTTATTTTTTTCAGCCCATTTTTTTCGCAATTTTTTTTTGTTTTTCTCAAAAAATTTTCTTTTTACAACAGATTCTTCTTTTGTTTTTTTTACCCAGTTTTGTTTTAGTTCTTCAGGTATTTTATTGTTTTTAAATATTTTATCAAAATAGTTATTAATTTCATTATTCAAATTTTGTTTTATTACTTCCTTATATGTATTGCTGTTTTCAAAGCCTGTTGTGTCTCCATCTGTATTATAATTATGAATACTATTCAGCACGTTTGACAATCCTGTTGCTCCTTTTTCTGCGTTTTGTGCATTTTGTTGTAAGTCTGCAATACTTGGTTGCAAATAATTTCTAATATAATCTTTTAGCTCCCACAAAATATTGTTGGCTTTTTCAAAAATATTTTTTGCCTCAAAGTATATATTTTTTGCGTTATAATACCGAGATTGCTCTGCCGAGCAATCTGGATAGTGCCAGTTATCGTTTTCGTCGGTACAAGGGGTTTGATTTCTGCAATAATCAAGTGCATCGCTTGCTTGATTATATTCTTGCTCTGCTTGCACCATTTTTTGTTGCAAAACATCAACCTTAAATTGCAGTTCATTAATTTCGTTGTCCACCTGCACACTAACCATATTAGTTGTTTTTTGTGCAGTTTCGGCAAACTGAAAAAATGAAGTTCTTAAATTATTAATCGCATTTGTATCTTTTAAATATGCTTTTTCCATTTCTATACATTGTGATATTGTTCTATTGCTTCTGCTCTATTTTTTAATTTTACACCCCAATCCTGCATTTCTTTTACCAATGGTTCGGTATTTTTTAATCTGGGATAAAAATTTTGTTTAAACTCGTTGTATTTAGCATCTTGCCAAATACCACCAAGTGCGTTTAGTCCTGCTTCTGTTTTTTTTATGTAATCTTCAAGTTGTGCCGAGAGTGTTTGCAGACCATCTGCACAGTTGATAAGCTCTCTCGCTTCTGCTTTTGCTTTTAAACTCATAGTTTTTTTATTTTTAAATTATTTGTTATCCATAGAAACCTGTTTTTAAATATTTATCAGCTGCTACATGTGTTCTTTCTAAATGATTTTTAAATTCACCTAATTGTGCATCTAACTCTGGTAGTATTTTCATTTCTTTATCAAATGTAGTACTAAAAACCTCAAAACCACCGTCTTGCCATGTTTGATTAACCGTTTTTACATCTTGTTTAGAATGATTGTATAATGTAATTACGTTTTCGGATAACTTTTTCAGGTCATCTGCAAAGCGAAGTAATGCGTTAATATCTTTTATATCTATTCCTGCCATAATTTTATTTTTATTTTAAGGTATTATTATTAAAATTTAATATTATCTAATTTATTTAACTTCAAAGGTTTTGCTTTTATTAGTTTGTTTAGAGTGTTTGCATAAAAAATTCGTTTAGAGCCGTATCCATTGTCAAAAGCAGGTGCGTCAATAATGTTATTTTTATTCGATATTGTTCTAAACTCGTTGTTTGATGCCGAGAGTATAATCCGGTGTTGCCAATTGTTTAAAATGTTGGAAGTTTCGTAGCTAAATAATTTTTGCAAATCTGTTTCTCTTTGTATTTCAAAAATAATGAAAACACCATTTATTGGTCCGTTGTCTAATACAAATTTAAGGTTTTGTATAATATTCGGATTGCGAGCAAATAATGTTGTTCTATGTATTGCCGCCATATATACAAAGGTGTTCTTTTCTATATTTTTATTTTTTATTTTATCAACCAAGTTCTCAAAATATGTTTCTATATTGCTATGCTCTATTTTTTTACAGTTAGCAAGTTTTGGGATATAGTGTTCTATAATTAAATTTGCTTCACTTTTCGGCTCCGTAAAATTTAGGATATTAATTTGAATATTATGATATTCAAAATAATGCGAGTTTATAGCAATTAGCATTGTTACTGATAGTTGCACTGCATTGTCTTCGTTTCCGCCAAACACTAATATGTTTTGATTATTATTTTTGCTTAGTTCAAAAGCGTTGTATTCTTGGTCTATATGTAGGGAATCTGCATATATAATATTGTATTTTTGTGGAGCGTTTTCTTTGGTTATTTTGTTAAAATAAGTTTCTTTTTTTGTAGCGAGTTCATTTATTTTGTCTCCATAAAAGACTATAGGTTCTTTAACATTATTTTTATTATAAAAGTTATCAAATATTTTGTTATAGTCT
>JAOZTW010000504.1 GCA_029938985.1 Bacteroidales bacterium
ATGCTCATTTACAAAGGTAAACTTTAATTCTAATATTTCAAAAAAGCCTTGAGCTCTACACTCGTGAAAAACGCCAATAATTTGTTATGTTTAGCAAGTGCAAATTGTTGCTTTAGTTTTGAAATTTTTTAAATACTTATTTACAAAGGTAAACTTTAATTCTAATATTTCAAAAAAGCCTTAAAAATTCGTTTCGCAGTTCTTAGGTAATTTATTTTGTATATTATCCTTCTCTACTGGTTTAATTTTATTTTTCCAGATTACAAGTTTTTTCAATTTTTTCAAACCAGCAATAGAAGATGGTAGTTTTTTGAGTTCATTCTCAGATAAATTTAGATATTCCAAATTACTTAAATTTCCTATTTCGTCTGGCACACTTGTTATTTTATTATGGTTTAATTTAACTCCTTTTAGATTTATCAAATTTCCTATTTCTTTTGGTAAACTGTCAAGTTTGTTTTTTTCCACATAAAGAAATTGTAGTTTTGTTAAACGTCCTATTTCTTTAGGTAAACTGTCTAGTTCATTTTTATATACATCTATTTTTTCTAATTCAACCAATTTTCCTATTTCTTTTGGTAATTTTGTCAATTTATTATAACGTAAATTCAGTACAGTCAAGTTTTTTAACTTACATATTTCACTTGGGAGAACAGTTAAGTTATTATACTCTAAATTAAGTATTTTCAAATTCTCCAGTTCAAATATTACTTTTGGTAGCTCTGTTAATCTATTTCCTTCTAAAATAAGTTCTGTTAAATTTGTAAGAGTATTTAAATTGGTAAATACTTCGTTTGTTATCAATTCAAGTCCTTTTATTTTACTTCTAAATTCAACAGGAATTTCATTAATGTTATTTACAGAGATTTTAATCTCTTCCAAGTTTGGCAGTTTAGATAGTTTTTCAAAGCAATCTTTAAAATCAATATTTGGATTGTCCATTAAATCTATATATATTAATTTTTTGCATTCAACCACTTCTTTCGGCAAACGCAATAACACACAAGAACTCAAATCAATACTATCAATTTGTTCAATATATTTTTTCGCATTAACTCCCTCAATTCCAGTCCAGTTATCAATTTCTTTTTCTACGGCCTTATCAAACATAACAGTTTCTACCTGAGTTCGCATTCTTAAAGCAAATTTTGTTTGCTGTCTGGCATAAATAAACAATCCTATTGCTGCTACTGCAATAATTGAGGCAACTATTACTGCAAAATTTAATCTTTTTCGTTTTTTTTCCTCTAATTCAGATAGTGATTTTAATCTTTTTCTACTCGTTTTTATATATGCTATTTGTAGGTCGGTGGGTTTAGGGTTTTTTTGGGTTTCTAAATCTTTATTTATATCAATTGACTTCAAATCAGATTTAAACGATTTTTTAAGCCATTTTTCTGCATTATTACAAGCAATACTATTTAGCGAAAACTCATAACTATATTTATGTTCTCTCCATTCACTCGCTCTTTGTTGCATTAATGTATGTGTGTAGGCGTGGTCGCTATCAAGCTCTATCGCCTGAATTAAATCGGAAAAAGCATTTGGCAAACTTTCTCTTAAATCAATCCAATTAATTACTCTGAGTGCTTTGGGCATGCTTTCAGGATTTGTTTCTCTGGCAAGCAAAGTTATAATTCTCTTGTTTTGAGAACTTGCATAATCTACTTCTTTTTCGCAATATTCCGAACTGATAGAATCGGGAGAAATAACAAACACAAAATTATCTGCACCATTTATTCCTTTAAACATTTCTTTTTCAAAATCAACTCCCTTAGAAATACTTTCTTGGTCAAACCATGTCGTTTTTCCTGCTTTTTGCAATTCCTGATTTAAGTATCTTGCAATATCTCCATCTTTGCGTGAATACGAAATAAAAACATCTGTTCCTAATTGTCCTTTTGCGACATCACTTGCTTTTATAAATTCATTATGAATTTTTAATGGTGCATATTGAGTTCTGTCTGAATTTAAACGTAACCATATTTTTGCATCTTCAAAATTAAAACCTCTCAAAAGAAACGAAGTTTTTTGTTTTTGTGCTTTCCACTTTAAAGCCTGTACAAGAAACAAACAATGTTCCTCGTAATAGGAAAACTCATAAGAAAGACTATGTATAAGTTCATCAATAGAAGATTCAAAAGGTGTTTTTTCTCTACGAGCTTCTACATCTGCATGAACATCGCTATGATTTTTTACATCAATTTTTAATTCATTGGTTAGATTTGTAAAATTAATATATTGAAGTTGTTCTAAGCCAGAGAAATTATTATTTGGTAATTCTTTAAATGACGAAATTTCATTTGTTATCAAAATTGGAATAATCCGTTTGTTGTATTGCAAGGCGTATTCGTATTCTCTTTTACAGTTATTTGAATACAATGATTTTTTTGATATAAAAAAAAGTACATTTACAGAACGAACCAAACCATCGTATGTTGCTTGCATAGACTCCTCTCCTTTAGAAATATCTTTTGAACTAATCCAAGAAGAAAAACCATGTTTGGCAAGACCAGACGATATTTTTAAAACAGTTTCATTATCAGTAGTATCGTGGCACATAAACAAATCGCATTGCAATAAGCTACTGTTTTTCTTGCTTTCCATAATATATTCAGCAATCAAATCTGTTGGGTAGCATGGAGGTTGAATAATATGCCCTGTATGATTTTTGAAAATTAAATGACTACGCTGTAAAAATCGTTCGGCTTCTGTTCTACCCTTTCCCACAAGAAGTTCTTGCACCATACGGGAATTTTTTTTCCAATATAATGATTTATCCAACAACACAGTATGAGTTCTAACATAGGCTCTATGGCTGTCAATTAAAGAGACCAAACTATCAAAAGCTGGTTTAAATTTGTCCGTAAATTTCCAATCTGCCTCTGCTGTGTTAAGAATTTTTTCTTGAACTTCAAAAGTTTTTGCCGACAGTTCAAGTGCAGTATCATGATTTTGTCGCAAATAAATCCAGTTACGTTTACCTGCTTCGGGAGGAATTTTGTCCCAAGTAGCACCATCTTGTGGTTCTACATGCAAAATAGGAATTATTCTTTTGTTATATTTCAGTGCCAAAACCAACTCTTTGTAACAATAAATCGAATTTATTGAATGGGGAGAAATTACATATATAAAATTATCTGCTTTTCTAATGCCATCATCAATTTGCTCTTGAAAATCCACACCCAGTGGAATATCGTTCATATCAAACCAAACCTTAAATCCTCTATTGATAAGATTGTGATATAATTTTCGGGCAAAAGCCAATGAATGTCGTCGTCCATAGCTTATAAAAGCATCGTTAATTTGATCTGTTTGTTGCAAAAGTACATCATTTGCAAGTACATTGGCAGAGTTTAAAAAATCAATTACTTCGTTCAAACTGTTTTTCCAAATTGCTCCATTTGATTGAGCTATTTTACCCAACTCTTGCAGTTCTTTAATTTGCTCTTCGGTAAATTTTGCATCTTCATCGGTTGGAAGAAAACAATAAATAGTTTTATCACTTTTTTTATAGCTATCGTCAATTACCTCAGCAAGCGAATACCAGCCAATCAGTTTGGGCGAAATAACATATAAACAAAATTCGCAATGTTCTCGCTCAAAAATCTCTTCCCTTTGTGCGTCTTCTGTCCACACGTCAACAACGGGATTAAAATATTCAATCTCTAATTTTGGCATCATATAATCACGCCATTTTGAACCAGCTACGGTACCTCCAAGAAATACTTTCATGTGTTTAAGATAAATGAAATTCAATTGAAAAATTGTTGATGTTTTGTGACGAAGTTTATATAAGAAATGCAATATGCTCGTTACCTAATGTAAATTATTCAATACTGAAAATTCGAAAAAATAATAATGACTATTCGTTATTGTAACTCTATATGTTTTTTATACAGGCGATTAGTAGTTTTTCAAACAATTTACAACCAAAATATCGGCTATTATATTTGTAACAAAATTCATTTAGATAGTTTTGCAAATAATCTTCATGATTATTTATATTTGATATTATCTATACTTTAGTGCTACAAAATTAATATTGTTTCAATATATTGAGTTGATATTTCCAATTTTTTCGCAATTGTTTCATTATCTAATTTTTTTATAAATTTTAATTTCATTATTTTCGAGTCTATTTCTGTTTTTTGTTTTTCTTGTTCTGCTTTTTGTCTTTTTAATTTTTCTTCATGCTTTTCTTGCTCTGCTTTTTGTCTTTTTAATTTTTCTTCATGCTTTTCTTGCTCTGCTTTTTGTCTTTTTAATTTTTCTTCATGCTTTTCTTGCTCTGCTTTTTGTCTTTTTAATTTTTCTTCATGCTTTTCTTGCTCTGCTTTTTGTC
>JAOZTW010000045.1 GCA_029938985.1 Bacteroidales bacterium
AAATAAAAATAACATCGCTTAAATTGGTTAATTATTTATTTTAATATGCCTTAAGTATATTAACATTATCTGATTCACAGTATAAACTTAACAAACATGAAATCAAAAATAATTTTAATTACATTTCTGATACTGAATTACCTTTATGTTTATTCACAAACTTGTCAGAAAAAAGAAAATACTACCTCAAGAAAACACTACGATTTGGTATTGGATAAATATTACCACGATTATCATAATGCAACAACTATGTTATTTAAAGCTATTGAATTAGAACCAATGTTTGTAGATGCTTATTTTTTACTTGGTGTGATAAATTATGAAAAAGCAATTGAATATCAAAAAATAAGGGAAAATCCAAAGGCATATTTTGACAAATCGGTAGAAAACTTAAATAAATCAATTGAAATTTGTGAAGAACATGCAGATTATTTAGCATATTTTTATCTTGCCCAAATAAATAATTATTACAAAGAATTTGAATTGGCTAAAAAAAATTATCAATATTTTTTGAATAAAAATAATACTAACACGCAAGAGGTTATCACTGCCAAAGATAACTTAGAATATGTAAATAAATATTTTGCAATAATAAATAATCCAGTAAAGTTTGAACCTGTTTTGCTTGAAAACGTTTCATCTTATCACGATGATTTTATGCCACTTTTATCAGCCGACGAACAAACAATGTACTACACAAGGCGTTATTATAGAAATAATAATAGAAAGTCAAAAAATTTTGTTGAAGAATTAACTTGTAGTCAAAGAGTAGTTAACGATAGTTTGTATAACAATTATTTAGAAGGAAAACCTCTCCCATCACCTTTTAATGAAGGACAAACGCAAGGAGCTATTACAATGACTATTGACAACAAAACAATGTTTATTACAATTTGTAATATTGAAAGCACAACATTCTCATCTATAACTAATTGTGATATATATTTTACCAAAAAAAGAAACAAAACAAAACGTTCAAAAGACGAATGGCAAGCATTAAAACCTGTTCCCAACATTAATACAACTTATGCCTTTGATGGGCAACCATCTATTACCACTAATGGTAAAACAATATATTTTGCCAGCAACAGACGAGGAGGTTACGGAGGTTACGATATTTATAAAACGGAAAAAACAAGAGGAGGTACATGGTCGCAACCCATAAATTTAGGTGAATCCATAAATACTTCTGGAGATGAAAAAACACCATTTATTCATTCTGATAATAAAACCATTTATTTTTCATCAAATGGACGAATAGGAGTTGGTGGATTTGATATTTATGTGTCTCAAAAAATAGATGCCACTTGGGCAGAGCCAATGAATATTGGATATCCCATTAATTCGGAGGCACATGAAGTTGCTTATAGTGTTAGTACAAATGGAAAACAAATGTTTTTTTCGGCATACACCAACGACGAAACAGGTTGGGACATTTATAGTTCGGAATTACCAGAACATGCAAAACCAAGTAAAGTTTTGTTTTTGAAAGGAAAAATAACTAATTCAAATGGTAATCCACCAGCAAATACTACAGTGGAATTAACCAACCTAACTTCTATGGAAACAACCGAATGGTATATTGATGACAAATCTGGAAAATATGCTGTTTCAACGTCTGTGGAGCAAGACGACGAATTTATGCTTACAATTCAAAGTGAAGGAAATTTGTTTTGCAATTATTATATTGACCCGTTTTTAAAAGAGTTTGAACCGCCGACTGAAATAGATATTGAACTTGATGAAATAAAAACAAACACTCCAATTGAATTAAAAAATGTAACCTTTGCAACAAACTCTGCAGAAATAAATGACAAAACAAAAATTGTATTAGGTTTATTAATTTCTTTTTTGAAAAATAATCCAGAAATGAAAATTGAAATTCATGGTCACACCGATAACATTGGTTCTAAAAAAGATAACTTAACATTATCTCAAAATAGAATTGAATCTGTAAAATCTTTTTTAGTTGAAAATGAAATAAATAGCAAAAGAGTTAAAACAAAAGCTTTTGGCGAGTCGCAACCTAAAACAACAAATTCAACCGAAGAAGGGAGAAGTAGAAATAGAAGAGTTGAGTTTATTATTAAATAATGGAAACGTCGATTATGAATTAAAAATTAGGAATTAAGAATTGGTTTACACCTTTAGTTATTAATAAAATAACTTTGTTTTTAAAACAATATTTAAAAAGTGACGTTATATGGTGGTAGCTAAAGTAATACGTTTTGATAAATAAAAAACTCTTTAAAATTGATATTTTAAAGAGTTTTTTTATTTGTAGAACAAAGTTTTAATTCGATACTGGAGCAAATCCAATTAAAATAGCAACACAATCTCTTTTTAATTTTTCTACATCTTCGTTTGTTTTAACTGGTATTTCTACAGAAATAATTAAATTTTCAGTTTTTTCTGGAATATATTCCCACATTTGAGTATATTCCATTGCATCGCTTTTATACAGCTCTTGTCTTCTTACATTTTTAATACTTATAGTTAATCCAGGAAGTGCTTTGGCCGACATTGCCACTATTTTGTATTTTCTACCCTTATAAAATGGTTTGTATATATCAATTTTATCTCCTTCCGTTAGTTTTAGAGTATTATAATGTCCATCGTGAACATAAGTTAAAGTATCTAAAACTACTAATCCTGACTTAGCGAATCCTTTGCAACTATTATCATCTTGAGAAAAACCAAATGAAGCACTAAAAAGTATCACTGTTAATAATAAATATTGTTTTAATTTCATTGTTGTTTATTTTAAGTAATTGTAAATTGATTCTATAGCAAGTTATCTTTACTTTAAAACGTATTCATCAACAAAAAGTTTCAATTTATTGATATATTTTAAAGAAATAAATATATAAAAAGAAATTTTATAAAGTCATTTTTTAAAGTCATTTTATAAAGTCATTTTTTACTATAAAAAAGTATTAATTTTTTGCGTTTTTCACGAGTGTCAAATTCAAGGCTTTTTTGATATATTAAAATGCTCATTTACAAAGGTAAACTTTAATTCTAATATTTCAAAAAAGCCTTGAATTTGACACTCGTGAAAAACGCCATTCTTATACATCATTGGTAAATTTATTTCTAATTTTTTCCAATTCCTCACACAAAAGCAGATATTCTTTCTGAGGAATTGACAAGTTACCATCTACTGTAACTTCAATATTAAAATTATCAAATAAATCATTGAGAATTCTTATATCAAGAAGAAGTTCTTGAATTTGAGTGTCATTTTCATATGTTTCTAAAAAAGCAACCATTAAGGACAACGATGCTTGTTGTTCTATAATACTACTAACTAATTTAGAATTTTTCTTTGAATCGCCTCCTGATAATTGAGCAGCAATATACATTCCTTCAATCCAACCACCAATAATAATCATAGCTGCAATTTCTTCTTTGTTATTTTCTTGCAAATAAGCATCTGTATCCATAAATGTTTCAGAAATAATTCTAATAATTGCATCTTTATCATTCAAATTATTTTCTAATTTCATAAGAGTAGCTTTACTAAACGCATCTAAAATACCTAATTCAACTGCAAGTTTCTCTGATGTTAACATGTAGCTTATAACGGCTTGATTTTGTTCAAAAAGACTGGCATAACTAAGATCGGCTGAGTATATACCAAGATTTAATGCCATGCTTTTGCTGGTATTATAATTTTCAAAATTATCAACAGGATTTAATATTTCTTCGTTATAATCCGTTCCTTTATTTTCAATTAGAATTAAAGCTACTTCATGAGCTGCTGGCAAAGAAAAAATAATTTGTTTTGTTTCAACAAGACCGTCGTTAGAAGATAGCTTGTTAGTATCAACATCTGTGTTAATGTTCAAATCATTTTTTAAATTGTTCTTACATGAAGACAAGCATATAAATGTCATCAAAATTATTGGAATAATTAGTATTAATTTGTTATTTTTCATTATAAATAAGATTTAAAGTTTAAAAATTGGTAATTGTAAATATTTAAAGACAATTAATAAAATACAAATAAAACATAATTTTAATAAAAAAACAAGTTTTTTTGTCAAAATTGTATTTGAAGAAAAAAAATAGAAATTTACTAACATGTTATTTGTTGATTTACAGTATTATAAATTGATTTTATAATTTCAAAAAAATAATAGATAAATGTTATATTTATATTAACATAATTTACAGGTTAAGAATTAAATATTGGTTTACAATTTAAACTACAACTCCTAAATTGGATTTTAATTTTAAATGTATAAATATGGAATAAATTTTGTTTACCTATTTATCAAAATGGTTTTTTAAATAAAGTTATAAAATACTGAAAATATGTAATATATATATTAAATTTTTCAAACCAAAACACACTTTACTAAAATTGTTAATCTATTTATTATTATTTTAAAAAAAAAGTTGCAAAAAATTTTATTATTAAAAAAAAATAATTACTTTTGAGCAAAACTATTAAACAAAAAAACTATGGATAATATTTTCACACTTTGGGGCGAACTCACTTTGATGAGTAAAATATATTGGATGGTAGCAATACCCGCAACTTTAATTTTTGCGATACAAATAATACTTGCTTTGGTTGGAGCAGATGCAGACTCCGATGTAGAAGTAGATGCAGACATTTCAGATGGATTCGGAGGACACATTTTCAGTTTAAAAACAATTATTTCATTTTTAATGATGTTTTCGTGGAGTGGAATTATAGCACAAACTTTTGGAATAACACAAATGGCTTCACTTATAGTTATTTCGTTTGTGGCAGGGATTATTACTATGCTTGTTGTTGCTTTTATGTTGTTTTCTTTAACAAAATTAACTTACAGTGGCACAATGGATATGAATAATGCAATAGGACATGTTGGTTATGTTTACTTACCTATTCCTGAGAAAATGAAAGGTAAAGGACAAATCCAAATTAAGGTTCAAGGTAGTTTAAGAACACTTGACGCAATGACCGAAGACCTTGAAAGAATAAAATCAAACACAAACGTAGAAGTAGTTGCTTTATTAGAGAATAGTATTCTACTTGTAAAAAGAAAAAGATAATTTCAATTTTTATTAACCCTTTTAAAATTAAATAATTATGGTATTAAATTTAATTCTCGCAGGCTTAGGACCATTTATTGGGATTTTGGTTGTAATGTTAGTCTTCTTCGTATTTATCTCCTTGATAATGGTAGTGAGAAGATATAGAAGATGTCCTTCGGACAAAATATTGGTGATTTATGGTAAAGTAGGTCAAAGTAAAACTGGTGGTAGAACATCAAAAATTGTTCATGGTGGTGCAGCTTTTGTTTGGCCTATAATTCAAGATTATGAATTTCTTGATTTAACTCCTGTACCAATAGTTGTAGATTTGCAGGGAGCTTTAAGTTTACAAAACATTCGTGTTAATGTTCCTTCAAGATTTATGGTAGGTATTTCGACAGAACAAGGAGTTATGCAAAATGCAGCAGAACGTATGCTTGGGCTTTCGCTTGAAGCAATTCATGATTTAGCAGCAGATATTATTTTTGGACAACTACGTGTAGTTATTGCTACAATGCGTATTGAAGAAATTAATAGCGACCGTGAAAAGTTCCTTACCAATGTTTATGAAGCAGTAGAACACGAACTTAAGAAACTTGGACTAAAACTGATAAACGTAAATATAACTGATGTTACTGATGATAACGGATATATTGAAGCACTTGGTAAAGAAGCAACTGCACATGCAATAAACGAAGCTAAAAAACTTGTTGCTGAAAAAGATAGAGATGGTTCTATTGGTGAAGCAAACGCCCGAAACACACAAAGAGTAAAAGTGGCGGAAGCAAGCTCTGAGGCAGAAATTGGTGAAGCTAATGCAATGCAAATACAAAGAGTACAAGTGGCTGATGCTAATACTACAGCAGAAATTGGTGAGGCAAATGCTAATAGATTAAAAAGAACCCAAGTAGCTGAAGCTAATGCAAAGGCTGTTGAAGGGGAAAACTTATCACAAATTGTTGTTGCAGATTCAGAAGCGAACAAAAGAAAAGAAATGGCGGTTGCACAGAAAGTAGCCGAAGTTGCAGAAAAAACTAACAAAGCAGAATCGGAAGAAGAATCTTACAAAGCAGAACAAAAAGCTGAAACTGCACGTGCATTAAGAGACGAAGCAACAAGAAGAGCAGATGTTATTGTACCTGCACAAATAGCCAAAGAAAGAATAGAAATTGAAGCCGAAGCAGAAGCCGAAAGTTTAAGAAGAATTGCAAAAGGTAATGCAGATTCTGAATTCTTTAAATTAGATGCAATTGCACGTGGTAATTTTGAGATACTTACAAAACAAGCAGAAGGTTTCAAACAAATTGTGGCTGCCGCAGGAAATAATCCTAACGATGCTGTGAGACTTATGATTGCAGATAAATTAGAAGACCTTGTTAGCAAACAAGTAGAAGCTATTAAAAATATTAAAATTGATAAAGTTACTGTTTGGGAAAATGGTAATGGTGCAGAAGGTGGTTCTTCAACGGCTAACTTTATGAAAGGAATGGCTGGTTCGATTCCGCCATTAGAAGATTTATTTAATATGGCAGGAATGGAATTACCCGCATATCTTCGTACAAAAAAAGAACAAGGCTTAGAAGAAGATTTTGAAACAGATGTTGATGACGAAATTATTGAAGGCTAATCAATATTTTTCATATAAAATTCAAACAACCTTTTATATTCATTGTTATAAAAGGTTGTTTTTTTATTAGGCATATTAAAGTAATTAACTAATTTACTGAAAATTGAATTTTTTGGTAGTGTATTAAGACATAAGTACCTAAAGTATTGTTATACGAAAAGACTTTCCAACGTCCCTTATTTTTTGCCTTATGGCAAAAATAGGGGACTTGGAAACGTCTGAATAGCATGACAAGTACTAATTTGAAGATTTTTACAACAAAAGGTTATTACAATTAATTTAGGTACTTACGTCTTAATGCAGTAGTGTAATAAGACTTAAGTATCTAAAGTTTTATTACAGTAGTAGTTTTTTTTGTATTTGCAGATTTATCTGCTTTGTTTTTGCAGATTTATCTGCAGAATATCAGCGATTTGGCTATCAGTAATAGCAAACAAAAAAAATACGATAGTGTACAAGACTTAAGTTTATAGAGAAGCAATTTAAAGTAAACCGTTTAAATTTAACACTTAAAATACTTTAGATATTTAAGTCTTAATACAGTAGTTACTTTATCTAAAGTTGAAGTAAGTACCCATACAAAAGTTTTTACACATTTATATTTTTTTAATCTATTGGTTTATAATAACATAATTGAACCATTGAATAATTGTATCATTCCTTAAGTTATCAGAAATACATATCTGCAACTACCAAAACAAAGTTTTTCATAAATAAGTGAATTTTAAGGTGTAAACCAATTCCTAATTCTTAATTCCTAATTTTCAGATTCTATTTATATAATTCGCTTCCTTGCTTTCTAAAACTCTCAGCTTTATTTGCTAATTTTTCACCCAACTCCTTTTTCGAATATTTGTTTTGTTTTCCTGCCATCAATCTTAGTTCTTGAGTTGTTTTCATTGAGCAAAAATGCTCGCCACACATAGAACAATAAGGTGTTGATTTATATCCCTCGTCATTTAATGTTTCATCATGAAATTCTAAAGCTTTTTCTGGGTCAAGAGCTAAATTGAATTGGTCTCTCCATCTAAATTCAAAACGAGCTTTACTAACAGCATTATCTCTAATTTGTGCCACAGGATGCCCTTTGGCTAAATCGGCGGCATGAGCAGCGAGTTTATAAGTTACCACACCTTCTCTAACATCTTCTTTATTAGGTAATCCAAGATGTTCTTTTGGAGTAACATAACACAACATTGCTGTACCGTACCAAGCAATTTGAGCAGCACCAATTGCAGAAGTAATATGGTCGTAACCAGGTGCTATATCAGTAGTTAGCGGTCCTAATGTATAAAAAGGAGCGTCCAAACAATCTTTTATTTGCTTGTCCATATTTTCTTTTATCATTTGCATAGGCACATGTCCAGGACCTTCAATTATCACTTGAACATCTTTTCGTCTCGCTATTTTTGTTAATTCTCCAAGTGCTTCTAATTCTGCAAATTGAGCTTTATCGTTGGCATCGTATATTGAGCCAGGACGCAATCCATCGCCCAATGATATACCCACATCGTATTGTCCCAAAATATCACAAATATCCTCAAAATGAGTATATAAGAAATTTTCTTTATGATAATGCAACATCCATTTTGCCATTATTGAACCACCTCTCGAAACTATTCCTGTCATGCGACGAGCAGTCATAGGTACATGATGCAACAACAAACCTGCATGAATAGTAAAATAATCTACTCCTTGTTCGGCTTGTTCAATAAGAGTGTCTTTGTATATTTCCCAATTAAGTTCTTCTACTTTGCCATTTACTTTTTCAAGAGTTTGATAAAGAGGAACTGTGCCAATTGGAACTGGCGAATTACGGATTATCCATTCACGAGTTTCATGAATATTCGCCCCTGTGGACAAATCCATTACCGTATCAGCTCCCCAACGAATTGCCCAAACCATTTTTTCAACCTCTTCGGCAATACTTGATGTTGTGGGAGAATTACCTATATTAGCATTTATTTTTACTAAGAAATTTCTACCAATTATCATTGGTTCAGTCTCTTGATGATTGATATTTGCAGGTAAAACGGCTCTACCTTCTGCTATTTCTTTACAAACAAACTCTGGCGTAATATGTGTTTTTGGCATTTTGTGTCCAAAATTTTCACCAGCATGATGTTTTGTCAGTTCTTTATTATAACTATCAATTTTTTGATTTTCTCTTATAGCAATATATTCCATTTCTGGCGTAATTATTCCCTGTTTGGCATAATGATATTGACTTACATTTTTGCCTTTTTTTGCTCTTAACGGTTTATGAATATGATTTTTAAACCTAATTTCATTCAAGTTATCATCTTCAAGCCGTTGTTTGCCGTATTCTGAACTCATTGCAGGTAATTCCTCCACATCGCCACGTTTCAAAATCCAATCTCTACGTATTTTTGGTAATCCTTCTGCAATATCAACATCATAATTAGGGTCTGTATATAGCCCCGATGTGTCGTAAACAGTTATATTTTCATTTACAATTTCATTTCCTGCAAAGTCTATAGTATTAGAAATATGTATTTCCCTCATTGCCACATCAATATTATGTCTTTCACCTTTTACATAAACTTTTTTTGAACCTGGAAATTCTCTTTTTGTTATAATTTTATTAATTGAATTATTCATTATCCTCCTTGTGTTGCTTTTATTATTAGAACTTTATCATTTTCTTTAAGTAAAAAAGTTTCCCATTCTGGTTTAGAAACCACAGAGTTATTTACTGCAACAGCAGTACCTTTACTGTTTTTTACTGTTTGCTCAATCAATTTCTTCAGACTTATTCCTTCTTCAAATTCTTTAATCTCACCGTTAATTTCTATTTTCATTATTTTTCTTTTAATAAAATTTAAAATTAGAAAAAATAAATCAAAGGTATAATTATTTTTTATTTTAAAGAAATAATATGAGTTTATTTTGAAATAGGAGGGAGCAAATATATATAAATATAAAATCTAATATGTTAAAATACAATTTGATACATGCTCAATTATTGGAAATAATTATGCACAAAAACAAGCATAATATATTAAGTTGCTAAATAAAAAAAAATTAAGCTACTCACATAATGTTTGACAATAAATAACTGTTTGTGTGGCTTTATGTCACACAAACAGTTATATACAATTATTTGATAGATAGTAATATATATTGAATTAAATTTAATATTAACAATTTTTTTTACTTTTCGCTTTTGAAAAAATTGGGTTTAAACGAAAACATTATCCAAGCAAAATTGTGCATTTTTGCATTACCGTCTCCAAACGAATATTTTACAAAATCATCGCTTGGCATAAATAGAGAATAACCAGCAATTAGTGTTATTTTTTTATCAAATTTATGCTTTACAACTAAATCAAAATTATTACCTACTTCAGTAAATTCTGTTCCATCGGCTGTTGTTAAATTATTTTCTAACGAAATTAAATGTAATTGAAGAGAAACACTTGTAGTCTTCAGAAGCTTTAAATCGGCTTTTACATTAATGTCGTTCAAACCAAGACCTTTTCCAAAAAGTTTTAAGTGCATATCTGTGTTTCCAAAAAATTTGTGAGCACCAGCATAAGGAGTTATAAAAGCCTTGTTGTCATCGCCTTTACCATCGTTTCCTGAATAACTGTCGTAACCAATCCCTATTTTATATTTTTTTACAATATTGTAAGAAATGTTTGCAGTGTACATCATACCAGCATAGTTGCCTTTTAGGCTTTCTAATTCTCCCATTTGCATGTAAAAACTTCCATTAAAAGTAAGACCCCCTAATTTTAAAACAGGATTAAGTCCAACTGTATTTCTGTAATATGTAGAGTCTTGTTTGCCATTTGCCAATATGTCATCTGATTCCATTCCTTCGTAAAGGTCGGTTACATTAATTGTTATATTTTTTCCGAATGATTTTGAAATATTTATAAAACCGAGTGTACTAAATGGTGTGGCTTGCCCTGGCATATCTACCGAATTTAAAGAAAAACCCAAGTCCCATTTTATACCCATATTTTTATTTCTACACTGAAAATTAACTGCATCATGTGAAGCCGCTTGATGTAGCCAGTCTTTGTTCCACATCAGTCTTGCATCTGCAAATTTTAGTTCTTGTCGCCCAATTTTTATACCAAGAACTTGTTCTGGTTTGTTAATAAATTTATACATTGCCCACGCCTCATGAACTGCCAATCCGTTGCCGTAAGTACTACTCCAAATTTTATCTACATTTTTATTTTCTCCAAACATTCTTACATCTTGAAAACTAAATTTTGCTTCCATTTTTTTGTTGTCGTAGTAAGTTGTTATTCTTGCACGCTGTCCTATACTATTAAAACTGTGCGTATTCTCACCAACTAACACATTTCTTCCGCCAAAA
Organism: Bacteroidales bacterium; assembly: GCA_029938985.1. GTDB lineage: Bacteria > Bacteroidota > Bacteroidia > Bacteroidales > JAOZQN01 > JAOZQN01. The sequence goes on from JAOZTW010000045.1 coordinate 11,013, forward strand.
GATGGTGATGATTCAAATCTACTTCTAAATTCGCCATCAATTTTAAATGTTGTTACTTCTTTTTTTTCTTCTTCTTGTGCAAACAAAGATGTAGCAACTAAGAAGATAATAACTGTAAATAATAATTTATTCATTTTCATTATAATAAAATTTATTTGTTTATTAAAACATTTTAAAAAAATTATAAAATTTGTAAAAATCAGTATTTTTGGCGTTTTTCATAAGTATAAAGTACAAGACATATTTATTTTTTAAATACCGCAGTTTACTTATTGTAAATGAGGATTTTAAAACAATCAAAATAACCCAGTAATTTGCATTTATGAAAAATGCCGTATTTTTTTAGTTTTCATACTTTCTTACAAATAGTTTCTATGAAAAACACTGATTTTAAATTGTTAATTTTTATATATCTAATTTTTCAATTAAGTAGGTAATCGTATATAAACGACACTTTTCTATAGGCTATTTTTGTATTAGGCAAGGCGTAAAATATTTGCATATGGTAATCTTTTACAACGAAGCATAATGATAGAATTGACCTTAAAAAGTGTCGTTTATATATGATTAACTACTTACTTATTGTTTATCAATTTAATTATAAATTTAAAGAAATAAAAAACAGTCAATATTTGTACGAAAAGAAAAGGTATAAATGAAATATAATAAGCTAATGTAAATTTGTCAATAATATGATTTTTCACAAGCCCAAGATGTATAAAAAACATTCCGAAAACAAAAAATGCAACTCCTGGACAGATTAAGCCCAAACTGCCAACACTCTTTTTTGCTCCCACTACAAACTCCTTAAAATAACCGTTACGCTTCATTATAACATAACCAAAAAATGCAGTCAAAATTTGTAACGAAACAATAATAGAAGTCAATACAAAAAATGAGGAATATGAAATATTACCTTCCATGTGGTGGTCTATTCCAAACATAATTCTCACAAGCGTAATGCCTATTAGTGTTAAAATTGGTATTACTATCCAAATAGTTGGTGAGGTCTCTTGGTCTATGCCATATTTTAGTATTCCTCTAAAATTTAAAATCAATTTTGATATTAATACAATAACTGCGAGTGAGACAAAAAATATAGCAAAAAATAATCCTATCGCATTGATAGTTAAATTATGGCTCATCGCACCCGAACCAGCAAAACCAACGGATATCATAGTAAATGCAAAAACAGAAAGTAATTGACTTAAATTATTAGTATTTATATAATTTAAATCGCCAGTTAAAATAATTCGGAACATTTGTTTTGCAAAAATAGACAAAGCATATAGACCAACCGCCATAAAACCCAACAAAGCAAAAGGGAAAAGATATTCAACACCAGTCCATAAATTAGGAACAAATACTGCTCCTATTACAAACAAAACATTAATACTCATCGCCAAAGTCAAAGGAATTGCCATTAAGCTCATTCCAGAAACTGAAGATTTCAAATTGTTGTAATTTTCGGTAGTTTTGAAATATCTAAACCACAACAAATTTTTGAACAGTAAAACATAATGTGTAACTGCAAAAAATAAAATAAACAAACTAACCAGAACAGTTAAGAAAGATGCAAAATTTCCTTTACTTATCACATCTAATAACTGTTCAAAAATAACTAAGGGGGTCTCTTTATGTGGTATCATGTATTGTAAATACATAAAAAAAGAAATTGATAAACCGCCCGCACCTAAAGAAGCCAAAAAATACAAAGGGTTGTAATTGTTTTTAATACTATTCATTTTAAATAAATTTTAAATTAATAATTAAATATATCAAAAAACAATTATCAAAAAACATACCATATATATCTATATATATAGATATGTTATTTTAATGGTTTTGTATGTCAAAATGTCTGTTTATTATGTGTTTTTGTCAAGTAATTGATCTGTGTTTGTGAAAAAGTCTTAATTAATCCAATGTGGGTAGCCAAACATACTAATAATAAAAAATTGCAAACAAAAATAGTCTGAATTCTAATAAATATTAAAATTCAGACTATCAAAAATGGTATTTTAAGTTAGGCACATCAATTATTTATTTTAATATGCCTTAAGTATCTTGTTATCTCACAAGCATTATTTTTCCGCTAATCCATTGTTTTCCCATAGGATACCTTATTAAATATATTCCAGAAGCGTAATTGCTTAAATCGGCTCTTACTGCTTCGTCTGGCTCAATATTTTCTATTACCTGTATTACTTTACCACTTAAATCACTAATATATAATTGTTCTATTTCTTTGTTTGCTACAATATTTATAATTCCAGTGGTAGGATTTGGATAATAATTCCAATGTAGCTCCACAACATCATCTATTACTGTGGTTTCAGTTGGATTTTCTGTATTAGTAGTATCAATATCGCTTGGTATAACAACGAGAGAATCAGGTAGATTAACTCCTAAATCCGCAATTATTTGTTCATTATCAGGCATATAAGTATATGATTTAATTATTCTTACCAACAAATCATTTAACACCTCAGTCTGGTATTCGTTGGTAGATGGTTTTATATGCGAATCTCCAATTGAACTACAATCGGTTAAGAAAGTATAAGTACCATTAGTTGCCAAAGCAACACATCTCATAATGTATTCGGTATATTTATCTGCTCCACTACCAACAATTGGTACTATTCTAATTCCCTTTTCTGCGGCCTGCTTACTAAGAGTTCTCATTTTTTCTTGCACTTCTGGTGTACTATGAGGAGGAGCATCAAGAACGAGAAACAGTATTTTAGTGCGTGTTTCGTCATTCCAGCTCAAATTATTAATAGCCACTTCAAGAGCCACATCTACTGCTTCGGGGTGGTCGCCTCCACCATCTGCATTATGTTCGTTGGTGTATGCAATTGATTCGGATAAAACACGTGTAAAATCTTGTGATTCGGTTAAATAGGCATCTCCTTCGTCTCTAAAAAAAACATTTGCAAAACGCAAATTTAATGAACTACTAAATTCTTTGGCTTGAAAAATAACGTCATTAATGTCAAATTTAAGATAATCTATTTCGTCTTGCATACTTCCAGTGGCATCTACAACAATTGCAATATCAACATTTTGAGATTTAATGTATTCGGTGTTTAACACCAAAGTATTAATTCCTTTACTGATTGTTTTGGCTTTATCAACAGAAGTAATTAATCCATTGTAGTTTATATGAATAGATGCTCCTTTTATTTTTGATGAATTTTCATGTTGCAAATTACCCCACAATTCTGCTTTGCCTGTATTGTCAGTTCGGCTTGTGTAAATTGTTTTCCCCTTTTCAATAAGTTCAACTTTTGCATTTGCCAGCGGTAATCCGTCTTGATTTGTTAATTGCAAAGAATAACGTTCTGTTGGCGAGAAATTCCAATATTCTTGTTTTGAAGATAATTCTGATTTAGTCAATTCATTCCAAAGATTCCATTTACTAAAATCATTGATCTCTCCAGCAGTTAGTTTCCCTTTTTTTTCTGTATCTTTCTTTTTAGACTTTCCCCACATATTTGAAGTTAAAACACTTTCAAATGAGCTATAACTTCTTTCAGTAAAAGCTTCTTCATAACTTGCCATTTTTTTTGCAGAATACTTACTTCCTTCGTCTTCGGTCATAGTAAAATCTGATTTTTCATCCGATTTAACTGTTATATTTTGAACTACCGTCTCGTAACCAGCATATTTAATTTCGCAACGATAGTTTCCTTTATCTAAATCCACTTTAAAGTCCCCATTTTTATCAGCCAGCACATTTGCTACAAGCGAGTCGTTTCTGTAAATATCAACATTGGCATATCCTAAATCTCGAGAATCTGATTCCATTGAACGAGTTTTTGAACCTACATTTCCAGAAATTGATTGTCCATAAACAGTTAAAGAACACACACATAATATAAATATTGATAATTGTTTTATTAGATTTACTTTTTTCATAATAAATAAGTTTATAAGTTAATATTAATTTTTATTAAGGTAATTGCAAACTCTTGTTTGGCGAAAAGTATAATTGGCTATATAAGGTATATTAAATCAAATAGTTATCTATTTAAATTTGTTTTTTTTACTTTTATCTTCTTCAATAAATAACTAAAGTTTTTGCTTTCATTTTATATTGATTATCAATAATTTATAAAATTAATTTTACTTATATAATATTAAAAAAACATTATAAAACACTTATAATAAGACAATTACAAATGCAATTACCAAAATAGTATAAAATTGACAAT
>JAOZTW010000046.1 GCA_029938985.1 Bacteroidales bacterium
ATTAATCAATGCTTTAATGTTATGGTAAAAAGTTTTCCCGACTTTTCAGTATTTATATAAATCAGTTTTCAGTAACTTCATTACTTTAATAGGTTCTTTTTTAATAAGATTTAGACAAGCTCTGTTTGCAATCCATTGGGAGTTTTTATTGTTCAATGCAATAAGTTTCTCTACCTGATTGTATATTAAATCTGGATTTTTATTTACCAAATCACTTAAATTATTTCCAACTGAGGTTCTTGGATAAGTGTTTTTTTCTTTAAATAAAAATTTTAGTATTGACAACGAATATTCTGGCTGTTGATGTATCCATCGGTTTTCTCTAACAGGACGAAGTGTTTCGGAGACAAATATACGAGTGTTTTCGTTTTTAGATTTTACTAATTTTGATAAAAAAATCTTTGCTTTCTGAGGCATATTAAAACAAACTATTGACGATTTTTTGCTGTTTTAAAAACTTCTTTTGCAAAATTCAATTTTTCGGTATTAGTAAATTTTAAATTATCAAAAATATATTTTGATAAAACTTTGATAGTATGAACCGTGCCGTAAGAAATACGTTTGTTGTCAAGAATAGCCTTATACAAAGCTTCTAAAACATCCAAAATTCCATTTTCTACTTTATTAGCAGTTAGTAACAAAATTTTGTTTTCAATATCTTTTTCAAGTTGTTTATTTATAAGTTTCATAATTGTATTAAATGTTGCATAAGTAAACCTTTTTTTTATTTATTTTGCAATTTTGCAATCAATTTGGCGACCTACCTAAAGTTAAAAATCTGCACGATTCAACTTTAGGTAGGTAGTCTAAGCTTAAAACTTCTCAAATTGATTATCTAAATTATCGTTTTTTATGTATTGGTTATTATTTGAGTTATTCTTATTCTGTCTTACATTATTTACATATAAATTTTGATTTCCATTAGAATTATTTTGAGTAAAACTCATGTTTTCATTAACTCTAAAAAAGCCTACTATGTCTAACAATTGTTCGGCTTGGCTTGTAAGCTCTTCTATACTTGAAGCCAGTTCTTCGGTAGAAGCAGCAGATTGTTGGGTTGCATTATTAAATTGCTGTATGGAATTAGAAATTTCGTTGGCACTGGAATTTTGTTCGGTGCTTGCGGTGGCAATTTCTTTAATCAGTTTTGCTGTATTTAGAATTTCAGGAACAATTGTTTGTAATGTATTACCTGCCTCGTCGGCAACCTTAACACTTGTTTTTGTTAGTGCTTCAATTTCTTTGGCGGCATTTTGAGTGTTTTCTGCAAGTTTACGAATTTCGGTAGCTACTACGGCAAAACCTCGTCCTTGTTCGCCTGCACGAGCGGCTTCTACGGCTGCATTAATTGCCAAAAGATCTGTTTTGTCGGCTATTTCGCTGATAATAGATATTTTAGATGCAATATTTTTCATTGCATCAACCGCTTCAATAACAACAGAACTACTTGTTTTTATGTTGTTTGCCGCTTTCTCTGATGTTTTTTGAGCTTGTAAGGCTTGTTCTGTATTTTGATTTATTGTAGCGGTCATTTCCTCAATTGCGGAAGATATTTCTTCTATAGAGCTTGCCTGCTCGTTTGCTCCTTGCGAAATTTCTTGAGAGTTAGAAGTCATTTCGTTTGCTCCATTAGTTATTTGTCGTACTCCATCTTTGATAGACATTACTACTTTCTGCACCTGCATCGACATTGTACTTAGGGCAACAGCAAGTTCTCCTACTTCATCTTTTTGATTCAAATTAAGTTCTGTTGTTAGGTCCCCTTTTGCAATTGTTTTAGAAAAACTTATCCCTTTTCGTAACGAATTTATTATATTGCGAGATATAATAATTGCAAAAACTATACTTATAATAATAATTAGGATGGTTAATATTAATGATGTTGAGTACATTTTTTGCTCTTCTTTTAATATTTCGTCTCCCGAAATACTTATTTGCTCCGCTTTATTTTTAATTTTATTAAGTATTTTAACAACCTCTTCAAGGTTAGGCTTTGTCTCTTTGTTATATACAGTTAAAAGTCTTTGGTGTAAGAGCGAATCCGAGTTATTTTGCAAAATATTATCAAACAAAACAATAGATTGATGTAATCTATTGTGTGGTTCTTCTATTGTTTCAAAAAGTTCGGATAGTTCGGGCATTAATTTTTCTATTTCTTTTCTTGCTTCGCTATAATACCATTCTCCAAATTCGCAATTGTGTGCGTCTGTTTCTAAGTTTGTTATTTTATGAGTTTCATCGTTAAGTAAAGATGTTGCTAACTTTTCGTCCCACTCTAAATGAGCAATATAAGCATTATTTATGTCATCGTGCAACTTACTAAAACTAATATTGTATTTCGTCATATTGGTAATTTTGGATAAACTATTTTCTATCCAAAATATATTTACAATTATTAAAAATATTATTAACCCAAAAGCAATTGATAGCTTTACTCCAAATTTTAAATTTTTCATGGTTTAGTTGATTTTCTAAATTTATATAAGGCATGTTAAAATAATTAATGCCACTAACAATGTTAATTTCAATTTAATAGATATTGATTTAATAATTGGACGCAGTTTCTGAAGTTATTTTTTGACAATTCCTTAATATAAAACAAACAATTATAAAGCCATTATTTTTGATAAAATTACAACTTCCAACTTTTCATTTCTTGCATTATTTTATAATTGGTAAAATCAATTTGTACTGGCACAATTGGAATATAATTATTATTAATTGCCCAAACATCTGTATCTGTGTTTTGAGGTTCTAAATTTTTGAATGTACCTGTTAACCAATAAATTGATTTCTTTGTGTGAGGATGTGTAAGTTCTACAAATTCTTCGGCCCAAGCACCTTTTGTCTGCCTACAAATTTTTACACCTTTAACTTGGTTTGGCTCAATATCAGGAAAATTAACATTCAAACAAATTTTGGAATCTAATTTATTTTCAAGTACTGATTTTATTATTTTTTTAGAATATTTTTTGGCAATTGTAAAATCGGCATCAGGTTTATGTGAGTCAACAGACAATCCTATAGAATTAATTCCGTGCATAAATCCTTCTATTGCAGCGGCAAGTGTTCCTGAGTAAATTAAATTTACAGAGTAATTTGCACCATGATTTATCCCCGAAATAAGCAAATCGGGTTTTCTATCTAAAATATGATGCAATGCTAATTTAACACAATCAGCAGGTGTGCCTGAACATTTATATGCTTTCACGTCTCCAAAAACATTTGTTTCTTTAATCGTTAGCGGTTCTTCCAGGGTTACAGAATGAGATTTTGCAGATTGTGGTTTACTTGGTGCTACTACTATTACTTCTCCAAATTCTTTGGCAACTTCTACTAATTCTCTAATGCCTTTTGAATATATGCTATCATCGTTACTTATTAAAATAAGAGGTTTCATTATTATATGTTTTTTTGGCATTTGTGAAACATGCCTAAATTTGTTAATTATTTATTTTAGGGATTGTTAAAAAAGAAGTTTCAGATTTTAAATTTGTTAAGTGAAAATGAAATAATAAGTAGCTCCAAGACACGCCGTTTTTTTATTCTTTTAATACACCCAAACTGTTGGTGTGGCTTTAAGGCACACCAACAGTAATTTATAGAAACTTTTAATGGGTAGCCAATTATTGAGTTGTTATGAATACTGGTTATCTATTTCTTAATATCTATAATGGTCTGGTTTGTATGGTCCTTCAATTTTTATATCTAAATAATCTGATTGACTTTGAGTTAATACAGTTAATTTTGCACCAACATGGTCGAGATGTAGTCTTGCCACCTCTTCGTCAAGTTCTTTTGGTAATCTAAATACTCCCACTTCATAATCTTTTTGCCAAAGTTCTAATTGTGCAAGAGTTTGATTTGTAAACGAATTACTCATCACAAAAGAAGGATGTCCTGTTGCGTTACCAAGATTTACAAGGCGACCCTCAGAAAGTAAAATAATTGAATGTCCATCAGGAAAAACCCATTGGTCAACTTGTGGTTTAATATTTATTCTTTTTATACCAGGGTAGTTTTCAAGTTTTTCAACTTGTATTTCGTTATCAAAATGCCCAATATTACAAACAATTGCTTTATCTTTCATTTTTAACATGTGGTCTATTGTTATTACGTCTTTGTTTCCTGTTGTAGTTACAAAAATATCCGCTTCCGAAAGCATATTTTCAACAGTATCAACAGCAAAACCTTCCATAGTAGCCTGTAAAGCACAAATAGGGTCAATTTCCGAAACAGTTACTCTTGCTCCATAACCTACCATTGCTTTAGCCGAACCTTTACCAACGTCACCATATCCGCATACCATAACTTTTTTGGCAGCAAGCATAATATCAGTAGCTCTTTTAATTCCATCGGGCAACGATTCTCTACAACCGTAAGTGTTGTCAAATTTAGATTTAGTAACCGAATCGTTTACATTAATTGCAGGAAATAAAAGTTTTCCTTGTTCAAATAATTGATATAATCGGTGTACACCAGTTGTAGTTTCTTCTGAAACACCTTTTATATTAGCTGCAATTTTTGTCCATTTGTCAGAACATTCTTCAATTGATTTTTTCAATATTTTAAAAAGTTCAATTTCATCTTCTGCAGTTACTTTTGCATCTAAAATAGTACTATCTTTTTCACCTTCAGCACCTTTTAAAACCATCATTGTTGCATCGCCACCATCGTCTACAATCAAGTCGGGACCAGTACCGTTTTCAAAAGTAAGTGCTTGTTCGGTACACCACCAATATTCTTCTAATGTTTCTCCTTTCCAAGCAAATACAGGTACACCAGTTACTGCAATTGCAGCTGCTGCATGGTCTTGTGTTGAAAAAATATTACAACTTGCCCATCTAACCTCAGCTCCAAGTGCAGTAAGTGTTTCTATCAAAACTGCAGTTTGAATTGTCATGTGTAAAGAACCTGTTATTTTTGCACCTTTCAGTGGTTTTGCATCTCCAAATTTTGTTCGCAACGAAACCAAACCTGGCATCTCATGCTCGGCTAATAATATTTCTTTACGTCCCCACTCTGCAAGGCTTAGGTCTTTTACTTTGTAAGGCAAATTTTTTGTATTATTCATAGTTCAATTTTAAATTTGTAATTATTATTTAAGTGTTAATTTTGTTGATTCTATTTGTTTTCCATCAATGAAAATGAAAACGGTATAAGTTCCTTTTGGTAAACTTTCTTGATTATTATAATATAAACATACAAATTGTTTTGTTCCGTCATAAACAATATTTGCTTTTGATGAGTAGTTTATATTATTTCCCTCAAATTCAAACTCGCCAGAAACATTGCCAAAAGCAGAAATATTATTTATCAAAACAGTACCAGATGGATTTGTGATTCTGCCATAAACCGTTTTATTTCCTTTTTGTGAAATTTTATTTTGATTTACTGTAAAACATATTTGAAATTTTTTGGTTTTCTTAATTCTATTTGTCGATTTTTCCCTTTTGTTAAGAGCTATAAAATCAAGATTCAGAGCTTGTAACTCTGCAGCAATTTCTACTTTATTTTGCAGACTATCCGATTTCTCTATTAGGTCGTCTTTTTCATCAACTACATTTTCGTAACTGCTTTTAATTTCTTCGTTTTCAGCTATTAGTTTTTGATTTTTGGTATTCAAATCATTAATTTGGGCAATATAGCTCTTCATTATATTTTTAAGAGTTTCAATTTCTTTTTTATATCTAGTAATTGCATAACGGTCTGAGGCTTTTACATTCTTCAATTGAATTAACAATTCCTCAATTTTTTCCTGTTCTTGTGATAATTTATTATTCAATTCACTATTATTTGTCTCCAAGTCCTGATAACTACCATATAACTCTTCCAATTCGGTTACAAGAGAATCCTTTTCTGTTTTACTTGTTTCCAATTTTTGTATTAAAACTATTGTCTCAGCTTTGGTATTAAATTTTTCATAAACAAGCCAACCAATTGCCATAAATTGTATTATTATTATAATAATAAATACAACTGACATACCTTTTTTCTTTTCCATTTTTTATTTTTTATTTTTGAATTGAAAAATAACATAGTTTGCTAAATTATTTTTATACAATTCCTTAATTAAATATTGATTGTTTCTTTAGTTCAAAAAACATGCAAATATATATTTTGTTTTCTAAATTAAAAAATAAAATAATTTTGCTTTTTCCAAAGTATCATTTTATTTATTGTACAAATATTTCTAAAAAGCTAATTTACAATACAAAAGTTCAATTATTTATTTTAAATTATCTAATTATAAAAAACCTTGATTTTGATAATTTGAATAAACAAATAATTTCGGCATTTTTCATAATAATAAAATGCCTTGTATTTTACTTTTATGAAGACGCAATAATTTCCCTTATTTTTCGACAACAACAAATAGTGAACTTCCAAAAGGAATTTTAAATCCTTTAATCAAAAAAAAGTTTTCTAATCTAATTAATTTCAATAACAAAATATTTAGCCAATTAGAAATAGTTTTTAAATCTGATTCTCCTTTTTTATTATTTGTAATTTTTTCTATATTTTTTTTAAATAATATTACAAAAAATAATATTGGCAGTCTGTATGTAGCATAATTTATTTTATAACCTTTGTTTTTAAGTTCTTTAATTAAAATATTTTTATTGTATCTTTTCGCAATATGAACCGCTTTATCATGATTTCGTCTTAGGATTTCAAGTGCAGGTAAGTTTAAAATTAAAACTCCTCCTTTTTTTAATGATTTCATGCAATTTTCTATTATTTTAATATCATTTTTAATACCTATTGAACAAATTACATCTGCACTAATAACAAAATCAAAATTATTTTCTCTATGTTTCCAGTCATTAAGATTTTCAATTCTCACATTTTTTAGTCCTCTTTTTTTTGAATAAAAAATCGCATCTTCCGAAAAATCTACACCCTCTTTATAGGAATAATTATTTAATAATTTAAGCATTTTTCCTGTACCACAACCAGCATCAAAAATTTTTTTGTCAATAACTCCTTCTGAATATTTATCTATAAAAGATTTTATTAACTCGTGTAGTCCAACATACCACCAATAATTATCTTCAAAATTAAACATTATTTGATATTCTTTCTTTTGCATAAATTTTTAAAATTGAAATACGGTTGAAATTCAATGGAAATTCAGTTGAAATTTGATTGAAAAACAGTTGAAATTCAATGAAAATTCAATGGAAATTCGGGTGAAAAAACAGTTAAAAAATAATTGGCTACCCACGTAAAGTTGGACAAATTTTAAATATTAAACACTTTCCAACGTGCTATTTTTATTGCCGTAGGCAATAAAAATAGGACTTGGAAACGTGTGAACTTGATAGTCAAAGCTGTCCAACCTTACGTGGGTAGCCAATTTTGACTATCCACGTAAAGTTGGATTTTTTTTGTCCAACTTTAAGTGGGTAGCCAAATAATTAGAATACATCTGAATTCGGTCTTCTTTGTTTCCATTGTTTTTTAACAGTATTTCTATTGATTTTTATTTTTACAATTTTAACAATTATTTTTGTAAAAAGAAAATATTTTATTTTTTTTTTACAAAAATAATATTTACAATAAAAAAAAAACAATAACAAAAATACTAAGTATATTATACATATTTCACTGAATTTTAATTAGTTTGCAATAACAACCGTTATATTTCAACTGAATTTCCATTGTATTTCCATTGTATTTCAACTGAATTTCAATTGTATTTCTTTTATTTTTCAATTTTTATTATATCTTTGTTTTTTAATTATTTAATATTTTTTAACCTTAATTATTTGTAAAAAATGAAAAAGAAAATTCTATTGGCAGTGTTGTTATTTATTATAACACCGCTGTTTACATTTGCAAGTGAAGCAGATTTGATTATACCAGATCTTGGAGAAGGAGGAAAACTTTTATATTGGGGATTTTTAATCACTGTACTTGGATTAGTCTTTGGTTTATACCAGTTTATGAAAGTGAAAAAAATAAGAGCTCACGAATCTATGTTGGAGATTGCTCAAGTTATTTTTGGAACCTGTAAAACCTACCTTATACAACAAGGAAAATTAATTGTGATTTTATTCGTGTTTATTGCGATGGCTGTTGCTTTTTATTTTGGTTTTTTACAAAAAATGCACTTTGGAGGAGTAGCTCTAATTTTAGGTTGGACAATTCTTGGAGTTCTTGGTTCTTATGGTGTTGCATGGTTCGGAATAAGAATGAACACTTTGGCGAACAGCCGTATGTCGTTTGCATCTTTGGAACGTAAGCCACTTAAATTACTCAATATTCCTTTGAATGCAGGAATGAGTATTGGTGTTATGCTTATTAGTATTGAATTGTTTATGATGTTAATAATCCTACTTTTTGTACCTGCCGAATATGCTGGAGCAAGTTTTATAGGATTTGCAATTGGAGAATCTTTGGGAGCAAGCGTATTAAGAATTGCTGGTGGTATATTTACCAAAATTGCGGACATTGGTTCAGACCTTATGAAAGTGATTTTTAAAATTGGAGAAGACGACCCAAGAAATCCTGGCGTAATTGCTGACTGTACTGGTGATAACGCTGGAGATAGCGTTGGACCAACTGCTGATGGTTTTGAAACTTATGGTGTTACTGGTGTGGCACTTATTACTTTTATTGTTCTCGCAGTTTCCGAAAACGTAGAAGGTGCAACTGGTGTTAATATTCAAGCAAGCCTTTTGGTTTGGATTTTTGTAATGCGTGTTTTAATGATTGTTACTTCAATAGTTGCGTTCTGGATTAATGGATTTATTACAAATATGAAATACAAAGATGCAGATGATCTCGACTTTGAAAAACCTCTTACTTCTCTTGTTTGGATAACTTCAATATTATCAATATTAGTTACATTTATAAGTAGCTATTTATTAATTGGTAAACTTCCTCATAATTTATGGCTCTCACTTTCAGTTATAATTAGTGCAGGTACACTTGGAGCTGCATTAATACCTGAATTTACAAAATTATTTACCAGTCCAAAATCAAAACATGTTTTGGAGGTTGTGCAAGCTTCACGAGAAGGTGGTGCATCGCTAAATATTTTATCGGGACTTGTAGCTGGTAACTTTGGTGCTTTCTGGACAGGTATGGTTTTTGTTTTCTTAATGTTTATAGCTTATATTGCAAGTTTGTATGGGTTAAGTAACTTTATGGAATACGAATCAGTATTTGCATTTGGACTTGTAGCGTTTGGTATGCTTGGCATGGGACCGGTAACAATCGCTGTTGATAGTTATGGACCAGTAACCGACAATGCACAATCGGTTTACGAACTTTCGTTAATCGAAGATATTGAAAATATTGATAAAGAAATTGAAGAAGAATTTGGTTTTAAACCAGATTTTGAGAAAGCAAAATATTATCTTGAAGCCAACGATGGAGCAGGAAATACTTTTAAAGCTACTGCAAAACCAGTACTTATTGGAACAGCAGTTGTTGGAGCTACTACAATGATTTTTTCTATCATATTATTAATAAGAGACACTTTGGGAGTTGAACCTGAAATGATTTTAAATCTACTTAATCCATATACTATTCTTGGATTTATTCTTGGTGGTGCTGTAATATACTGGTTTACTGGAGCTTCTATGCAAGCTGTAACAACAGGTGCTTATAGAGCTGTTCAATATATTAAAGACCACATTAACCTCGACCCCAATGCTCCTAAAAAAGCTTCGCAAGAAAATTCTAATGCCGTTGTGAAGATTTGTACTCAATATGCTCAAAAAGGAATGGTAAACATATTTATTGCCGTATTTGCTTTTGCACTTGCTTTTGCTTTCTTATCGGCTCCTGCGGGAGATAATACTGCCCCTGTATCACTGTTTATTAGCTACTTAATTTCTATAGCTGTTTTTGGCTTGTTCCAAGCAATATTTATGGCAAACGCTGGAGGCTCTTGGGATAATGCTAAAAAGGTAGTGGAGGTTGACCTTCAAGAGAAAGGAACACCATTACACGATGCTTCAATTGTTGGAGATACAGTAGGAGACCCATTTAAAGACACATCATCGGTTGCTCTTAATCCAATTATTAAATTTACTACATTATTTGGACTACTTGCAATGGAAATAGCTATTACTGAAAGTTTTAGAGCAGTAGCTCCTTATGTTGGGATAGCATTTTTACTTGTTGCACTATTCTTTGTTTACCGTAGTTTCTATGGAATGAGAATTAGTAAAGCAGTAGAATCAAGTTAGGAATTATTTGAGAGAAAGCAAATTAAAACAATAGTTTGTCTTTTCATTTTACATACATAAAAAGGTTTCATTTTTCAATGAAGCCTTTTTTTTAGTCACACTCTCAAACTGTTGTTTTTTAGTCTATCCACATTGGAAAACCGTATAATTTAATTCAAGACGAAAACAATTAAAAAACTTTCAGATAATCAACGTAAAAATTGGTATATTTTTGGTAATGGTTTTTCTTTTGACGATTGTGATGATATTTTTCATTTAGAACAAATTCTTGGTAATTATTCTGCATATAAACATGAGAATTAGTAAATTGGCAAAAAGTTAAGTATTATTTGTGAGAAGGCAAATTAAAACAATTTTCTATACAAAAAAACAAAAAATCAACTCTTTATATATTACTGATTGCCTTACAGTTACGACATATAAATATTAAAATACTTTATATTTTGAAATAAAAACTATAAAATATATAATAAAATTTATGATTTTGCATTATAGTAATATAAATTACTTTTTTATAGTTAAACCACAGCCTCCACAATCGTTACTACAAGTGCCACAAGCCGTTTCGCTATTTTTTGTATTTATAAAAAAAGTTGTTAATTTATAAACAGTAAAAACTATTGTTATCAATAAAATTGAATATGTTATAATATCTTGCATTTTTTTTTATTTAAAAATTAGAAAAATAAACTACCTATTTGATAAGTTAAAAAAGCTACTACCCATGCTAATACAGTGGTATATGCTGCTGAAAATAAAGCCCATTTCCATTTTCCAGACTCTTTTTTAATTGCCGAAACCGCTGCAATACAAGGAAAATAGATGAGTACAAAAAATAAAAATGAAAGGCTTGCTATTGGAGTAAAAATTGTTTGTCCTATTTTATCTCCACTTTTATAAACTTCGTTTCTTATTTTTTGTTTCAAAGATGTACTTGTCTCGGTAGCATCTTCTTCTGCCTGATATAAAACGCCCATAGTACTAACAACCACCTCCTTAGCCGCAATTCCAGTTATAATGCTAACCGACATTTTCCAGTCAAAACCAAGTGGCTGCATAACAGGTTGAATAAATTTACCAATTTTTCCAATAAAAGAATTTTCTTGATGTTTTGCTGTATGTTCAATACTTAACGTCTGTATAACACTATCTTGTTGATGTTTGCTTAAATTTTGAGTTTCAATATTTGCAATTTTTTGTTCATATTGTTTTGTTAAATCTTTTTGCAAAGGAAAATATCCTAAAGCCCAAATTAGAATTGAAGCAATAAGAATAATGCCACCCATTTTTTTCAAATACTGATAACCTTTTGTCCACATGTGTTTTAGAGTAGTTTTAACCGTAGGAATTCTATATGGAGGCAATTCCATAACAAAAGGTACTTCTTCGGATTTAAAAATAGTTTTTTTGAAAATAAGAGCCACCAAAATAGCCAAAGCAATTCCCATACCATACACCGAAAACAAAACAGTGCCAGCATGTGTTGGAAAAACTGCACCAATAACTACAAGATAAATTGGCAACCTTGCACTGCACGACATTAGCGGATTTATCAACATTGTTAGCAGTCTATCGTTCTTATTTTCAAGAGTTCGTGTGGACATGATAGCTGGCACATTACAGCCAAAACCCATTAAAAGCGGAATAAAAGATTTGCCATGCAAACCTATTTTGTGCATCAATTTATCCATAATAAAAGCCACTCGTGCCATGTATCCAGTATCTTCCATAATTGAAATAAACAAGAAGAGTATCAATATGTTAGGCAAGAAAACAATTACCCCCCCCACTCCACCAATTATTCCATCAACCAACAAATCTTTTAACATTCCATCGTGCATAAAACTATTTAATGTATCTCCCAAAAAACCAACAATATATTCAATTACTACCATTGGATATTCGCCAAGTTTAAATGTGGATTGAAACATTAGCCATAGGAAAAAGATAAAAATTGGAAAGCCAAACAACCTGTGCGTGAGGAATGTATCAATAATTTCTGTTTTTTTGCGTCTGTTTTTAGCACCTTCTTTATAGGTTTCTTTTAAAGCACCTGCAATAAAACCATATTTTGCATCGGTAAGTAATGTTTCGCTATCCTCGTTTAATGTTTGTTTTATTATTTTTATTTGCTCATTAGTTTCCTCAACAATTTCGTTTGAATTATTACATTTATTAATAATTTTTAAAGCATCTTTATCATTTTCAAGTAGTTTTAATGCCAAAAAACGAGATGAAACTCTATCTGTTAATTTAAGATTATCTTTAATTTTGATTTTTTCTTGAACACTTTTAATTGCTTTTTCTGCAATTTTTCCATAATTTATATGAATATGTCTAATTGTTGGAGAATTATCTTCAAAAACCTCAATTACTTGATTAAAAAGTTCTTCAATACCTTTTCCTTTAGAACCTATTGTAGGAGTAATTGGAACTCCAATCATTTTTCCAAAAAACTGATAATCAAAGCTATCGCCTTTTTCTAATAATTCATCATAAATATTTAGAGCTACCACAACCTTAATATCCATGTCGATAAGTTGCGTGGTTAGATACAGGTTACGTTCTAAATTTGAGGCATCTACAACATTTATTACCACATCAGGTATTTTATTGATAATATGTTTTCTAACAAATAATTCCTCTGGTGTATAGGCAGTTAATGAATATGTTCCTGGCAGGTCGGTAATATTGAATTGATAGCCATTTTGTTTAAACTTAGCTTTTTTGGCATCAACAGTTACACCCCCATAATTTCCAACATGTTCTTTTGAATTGGAGGCATGATTAAAAATAGTTGTTTTTCCACAATTAGGATTTCCTATAAGTGCAATATTTATTTGTTTACCTTTTTCTTTGGCAGTTTCTAATAAAATTTCTTCGGTTTCAAAAGTACCATTTGTGTGTTGAACCATGTTTTTGGCTTCCTCAACTGTAACAATATCAATTAATTCAGCCTCACTTTTTCGTAACGAAATTTCATAATCCATAATATTATACTCCACAGGATCTTTCAAAGGAGCGTATTTAACCAAAGTTACAGTTTTTCCTTTTACAAAACCCATTTCAATAATTCTTTTTCTGAAAGCTCCTCGCCCTCTCACTTTTACAATAACACCTTTCTCGTTGTTTTTTAGTTCTGATAATTTCATATTTCTATATATTTAATGGATTTTTCAACAAAAATAATTTGAAGTTTGTTATTGCAAAAGTCGTATTTTATTTTTTATCAAACAATACCAACAATTAGGTATTTTTGAAATGCCTAAATTAAAACAGTATATTTAGCAAATGTAAAGTTTAAGGTTTTTTTGAAATTTTATATTTAAAGTTTACTATTGTAAATGAGTATTTTAAAATTTCAAAAGTAACGCAAAAATTTGCATTTGTGAAACATGCCTTTAACCTGAATAATTCATAAATTCTCGTTATGAATTAATCAGGTTAAAACTCAAATTTTAATTCTTCTAAAACTATTTGGTAGGCTGTTTGAATTTCTTGAAATTTGTTTTTTGCATTTTCCATATATGGCTCACCAAGATTTGCAACTTTATCGGGGTGATGTTTTTTGGCAAGTAATCTAAATCGTTGTTTTAATTCTTGGTTTGTACAATTTTTTTTCAGACCAAGTATTTTATACGATTTTTCTAATGTATTATTCTTTATATCAATTATATATTTAGTTTTTAATTTTTCGAAAGTAAAATTTTGTATTTTAAAATCGTTGGCAATATCTGTAATAATTTCATTTTCTATAACCGAAATATTGCCTCCAATTGATGCAATAAAATATAAAAATGCTACAAGTTGAATTTTATTCTCTTTTGCATAATTCGTTAGTTTATTGGTTTCTATTCTTACATTATAATGATTTCGTAAATTGTTTTGTAATTTTGCAATTAATAAAGTATCATTATTTTTTTTGATAAAATAATTGATTTTTTTTTCAGTCTCCTTTCTGCTTGCATTAATTATTATGCCAACCAAAGGTATATTTTGTTTTTTATAAACTGCCTCTAATTTTGATTTTTTTGTTTGTTTGTTTGATTTAAAATAAAAAAATATTATTGGATAAGATGTTGCTAAACCGAGAAACAAACCAAAAATAATAGATAATAAAACTATATGATTATCAACAGTGTATGTAGTTGAAAACAATAAAATTAACAAACATATATTTGTATTGTGTAAAAATATTTTTTTTATTATTTTGAAATAAGAAGTTTCAAAATAGTTAAAATTAAATATTCTATTATCTTTAAATATTTTTTTTTCAATATCAAAAAGAAAAAATATATTGATAATGCAAAGTAGTGTTATATAAAAAAAAATCATAATCAATTATTGAGTAGTGTATTAAGTAAAAATGAAATATTTACATCTTAACGGATTGTTTATTTTTTGTTTATATTCTGTAAATCTAAATATTTTTAGAAAATTAAATGAAAAAATTATTTTCGGTATTTTTTTTAATATAGAATTAACAATACATAAAACTGTAACGTTTCCGCTTGCATCAGTATAGAACTCTGCTGTACTTCCGTTTTTATACCATTGTATTTCAGTAATATCTGTTTCAATAAAAACAGTGTTAAGTTCTTTTTCTAACTGTACTGAAAAGTCGGGAAAACTTTTTTACAATAGTTATCTATTTGATTTTCACGGCAATAAATAATTTATTTGATTTTTATTAATCATTTTTAAATATTTAGACAAACAGTTTTTCCAACTATTCTGTATATTACTGAAATAAACACAAATACGTTGATTTTTTATGCAAAATATGTTGTAGAGACAAGGCATGCCTTGTCTTTACGGCAAATTGTACAGCAAATTGTATGTTTTTAATATTGATGAAAAGTTTTCCCGACTTTTTCAGATTGTAAAGCAAGTAAAACAGGTAATAACTCATCACATGATGTAAGTGTAATTTTCACTTCAGATATTGTATTTTATAAAATATTACATATCTAAAGTTTTTGTGTTCATTTTGTGATGATTATCAATGATTTGTAAAAATC
>JAOZTW010000505.1 GCA_029938985.1 Bacteroidales bacterium
AGGCTTTTTTGAAATATTAGAATTAAAGTTTACCTTTGTAAATGAGCATTTTAAGATTTCAAAAATAACGAAGAAATTGATACTCATGAAAAACGCCAATAATTGTATCATTCCTTAGTTATTCTTCAAACTGTCAATTATTTATGTAGGCTTCGTTGTAATATTTAAGGTATTTTTCAATTATTTTATCTTCCTGAAAAGTAACCATGTTTTCTTTAGTAATTGTAAAATGTTCGTATTCGTTTGCAGGAACTTCTTTTAGTATAAAATTTGATATTATTGAGTTATAAAAATTCAAACCGTCATTTTTTCCATTGAAATGTTTAACAACTATTAATTTATATTTACCATTAAAATTTTTAATCTCTGTTTTATAACTTGTAGTGTCAGAGTAATTTGTAGCAAATGATTTTAATTTGAAATTTAAACTCGTAATATCATTTTTTTTATCAATCAGCAAAACATAAAAGTGATTTGCAGTTTCGTCTGTTTTATAAATATCTGTTTTAAACTTGCCACTTTCTACCAAAGCTATTATTTCGGAAGCTAACTCCGAAATTTCATAACTCTGATAATCTGTAACAATCTGTTTCATCCCAATATACAAGCTATCCATGTTTCCTAAATTACCATAAGCTTTTCCTTTGATAAACAAAAAGTTAGGGTAGGTGTCGCTATCAGGATATTTCTTTGTTCCAGAATTTGCATCTGTAATTACTTCACTATATTTAGCTTCATTGTATTTAACCAATGTTGCCAAATAAAAATTTATTGCACCCTGTTCAATAGCTTTAAGTTGAAAAATATAACTTGGATCCAACATTATTTTTGCATATTTACTATTTGGATATTGACTAATAATTTGGTCTTTGTAATAATCTGCTCTTGAATTATTACCCGTTTTATTACACAATTTGTACAAACGATAAAAACTTTCTAACTCATAAATATTTTTTGGATATCGCTTACATAAGTCCTCGTAAGTATCTATTGCTGCCTGAAAATCTTGTAAATTTTCTTCATAAACTTCTGCCGCCGAAAACAATGACTCAACAATTGTAGCATGAGATACAACCATAGCAGAATCTGTTAGTGGCAGGTCTTGTAAATAATATTCGGTAGTTTTATTGTCGGTTACTCTTGTAGAGTCAATTATTTCTTCTTCGTCTATTTGATTGTTTGCCGATTTGTTACTTCTTCGCCAGTTATCTTCTAATTTTCGTGTTCCCCATTTTTTCTTATATTCATTTTGCCCTCTACTAACAAGTGAAGGATTATACATATACCATTTTCCACCTTTATTGTTTCTATCGGAAATGCCTTTTGAATTATTATCAATTGTTTCACTATAAAGTTCTTCCTCTCTTAATTTTGCCAATCGCTCTTCTTCTTTTATTTTTTCAATTAAATCATTAATAAACTGAATTCTATCTTTTTCGCTCCACGAAGCCACCATTTGAAGACTGTCTTGATGTTGAACCTCTCTTAGATGTGTTACTAATTCAAAAAGATTTGCAGCCTTTTTGCTTATTTTGGGATATTGAGAATATTTTTTATCAAGATATTGCATTGTACTGTCGTAGTAATCACCTGCTATTAAATATTTTGGTTTAACAAAATAAATATCTGCCAAGGCAAGAAAAGAAAGAGCTTTTTGATTATCGTTAGAAACACTTTTTTCTGCCGAAAGTTTATAATATTCAATAGCTTTTGGTTCATTGTTTTCTGCAAATTCTATATTTGCAAGAGCAAAATAAATTTGGTCTTGATAATCATCGTTTTTATCATCTTTAAGCATTTTTTTCAATTGCTTTTTTATGTCTTTTGAATTTCCTGTACGGAATGCAGTGGCTCTGTTGATTTTAGCATTAAAAGCCATTTCATAAGGTGGATTCATTTTTATTACCTTTTTATAAAGATCAGCCGATTTGTTCATATTGCCAATTTCGTAATTTAGTTGAGCGAGAATAAAAATATACCTTGCTTTTTCTTTCTTTTTGCGAGTAAGTTTTAAAGCTGCCTCTAATCGTGTAATCGCTTTTTTGTATTCTTTTTTACGCATGTATAGGTCTGCGAATGTGAGGTTTATTTCTTTATTCATTTTTTTGGGATGCCTAACATCGGCTTCCAATTCACCAAGATATTTATTTGCATCATTAAATTTCTTTTGTTCAATATATGTTTTTACAAGCCAAAGTGTTGCTTCAAATCTGGTATTCTCTTTTTTAAATTGATTAATTATTTTTCGGAAAGAACGATTTGCTTTTACATAATCTTGTTTATAAAAATTTGCTTTCCCTATTAATAAATAACTATCGTCTATCCATTTACAGTATTCACTTTTTTTCATAAACTCCTTATCTTTTGGAGACAGGTTCCTACTATCTTTTAGCTTGGGTTTTACAGTAATAGAGTGTTTTGTTATAGCTTTTGCCGCTTTTTCAAGAGCATAATCCATATCGCCCGCAGCAACTGCTGTGGCTTCGGCATTAGAATATTTATAGATAGGTAAAATCTCGCTATAATTGTCTTTAAATGATTCTTCTATTCGTTTTTTACCAGCATTATAACTTTCATATCCATTAAAATATACATTGTAATGGGCGGTAACATTATGAAATGTTCGAGTTGTTGCTGTGTTTTTTTCGGTAGAACAACTATTTATAGCCAATACAAAAAATATTATAAAAATTGAGATTATTCTTTTTTGTGCTTTCATGTGTTTTTTTTATATTTTAGGAAAATCAATATCAAAAATTTCAGTCTTATTATTAATACGAAATTTTAAATAAGTTATTTTGGCATTGTGTTTAATAAATTTTTCTTCATAAAAAGTTTTCGCTAATAAAACATCACTTGTTATGCTTGAATTATATAAATCATCTGTTTTTTCAATTGGCTCAATATTATTGTGTTTCAATACCGCCGAAGTGTAATCGTACAAATATTTATTATCTGTTTTTAAGTGAATAATACATTCACTTTTTATAAATTTACGGTATCTATTCAAAAAACGTGGTGCACACAATCTCTTATTTTGTTTGCGAGGTTGTGGGTCGGGAAACGGAATCCATATTTCACTCACTTCGTTTTTCCAAAAAAAAGCACCTATAATATCAATTTTTGTTCTTAAAAAAACCGCATTTTTAAGATTTTTTGACAGTGCATATTTTGCTCCTTGCCATAGTCTTGCTCCTTTTATATCTATTGCCACAAAATTTTTGTTTGCATATTTTTCGGCAAGAGCCACAGTATATTCGGCTTTCCCACTACCTACTTCCAAAATTATAGGATTTTGATTTTTAAAATAATCATTATTCCAGTTTCCTTTTAAAGGGAAATTGATATTTCGCAAATCTTTTATATTTGGTTGAAGAACATTTTCAAAGCTCTCCATTTCTTTGAATTTATATAATTTATTTTTAGACATTTTTCTTTCTTGTTTTTGAGTACATATAAAAATTCATAAAAATCTGGTGTGCAATGGTTATCGTCCACACCATAGAGGACGAGATAACTTTTTCAATAAGGCATATTAAAATAAATAACATTAAGCACAATGATATAGCCTTTTTTCTTATTGTAAGTTACTCAAATAAAGCAGCTTCAAACGCTTTTACAAATTCATTTTCTTCTTTATTGCTGTAAAATTTAACTGCAGTTAATCTGTATTTATCCGATTGATATTCAAGTATTTTATCTTTAAATTTCTCTCTTATTTCAATTAAGAAATCTTCTTTCCATACGTCATGCTTTTTTAAATGTGCACCTTTTGGCTCAATAAACATTTGAAAAACAATATCTGGATTTTCTTTTTGTTTTAGAAATAACACAAAATCAGGTTCGAAGCCAGTCCCTTTTTTGTCATAAATTTTAAATTGTCTTTCGTTTCGGATTAAATATATTTCTTTATACTTTGTTTGTATTTTCTCAATTCTGCGAGCAAACATTTCTACAAATTTCTTCTCTTCACTTGTTCCTAAATTATCATCATAAACAAACCAATCTTTATTTTTAATAAACTCTGATTGACTAACTGCTCTTTCGCTATTTTTGTTTATTTTTAATGAAACGTCTATAAATTTGTCTTTTATTTTATGTATCTGTGTAAATTTATCTGTTCCATAATAATCGTGTAAATTTCCTAATATTTCTTGTTTAATTACAGATAATAAATCATTTATAGCTAATAAATAATCTAAATTTGTAATGTTTTTTAATCGTTCTTCTGTGCCAGTGAAAATTATTTTTAATCCTGATAAATAATCTTTATTTGAAATAAATTCACTATTAGATTTTAAGTTTGGGAAAAACTTTTTTAGATTATTAAACTTGAAAAA
>JAOZTW010000506.1 GCA_029938985.1 Bacteroidales bacterium
TTTTAATATTTCAAAAGGAACGAAGAAATTGATACTCGTGAAAAACGCCAAAAAAATCAAGGCTTTCAAACTGTAATCATTTGAAAGCCCTTAAATTAATAAATTTATTATTATTAATTTTCCATCCAAATACATTTTGGAGAATCTACTGTCATATTTTGTTTACCATCTATACAATCTTCTGGTGTACAACATGTTTTACAAACTCGTCTATATGCTTTAAAACTCTCTAACTCTATGTTTTGACTTATAAAATCTTTTTTAATTTCTTCTTTTTGAAGTAAACTTGTACTCAAATATTTTTTATTACAATCAGGAAAAACAGTAACAATAACTGAGTCGCCCCCCATTTCTTCTTGTAATAATACTGCTCCCAAAAAATTTGCTCCTGACGAAATACCTACGCCAATACCAAGCTTATTAGCAAGATGTTGTGCCATTATAATTGAATCACCATCATCAACACTTATTACCGAATCTAACGAGGATAAATCAAGAATTGAAGGAATAAACTCATCTGAAATACCTTGTATTCTGTGTTTTCCAACTTTATGACCAGTAGATAGGGTAGGAGAGTTGGAGGGCTCAAGAGGATGTATTTTTATATTAGGATTTTTTTCTTTTAAGAATTTACCTACTCCCATAATTGTTCCGCCAGTACCAACTCCTGCCACAAAAGCATCTGGCATCATTGAACGAAAGTGTAGTTGCCACCATATCTCTGGTCCAGTTGTGTGATAATGTGCATTTACATTATTTAGATTAGAAAATTGACGAGGTAAAAACGAATTTTCGTTTTTTTTTGCAAGCTCCTCAGCCATACTTATACTACCAATAAAACCACCTTCTTCTTTACTAACTAATTTTATATTTGCACCAAATCCTTTCATTAAATTTATTCTTTCACTACTCATCCAGTCGGGCATAAAAATAGCAACGGGATGTCCCAACGCACTGCCTATTGCAGAAAAAGATATTCCAGTATTTCCACTTGTAGCTTCTACAATTAAATCTCCTTTTTTTAAAATACCTTTTGAATAAGCCTGTTCCAAAATATGAAATGCCATTCTGTCTTTTATACTTCCTGTCATATTAAGGTTTTCTGCTTTGGCATAAATTACCCTTTCTTTGCCTTTATACTTATAGTAGATAGCCAATATTGGAGTATTTCCTATTAAACTTGCAAGCCCTTGTATTCTTTTGTTTGCTTTCATTTTTCAAGATAATAAAATTAATAAAATACTATTTTTTCTTTGTTCACTAAACACAAATATAAACGAATTAATTTAATATAATAATTATTTTTGTTTTAATTAAAAATAATTATTTCAGCTATGTTTCACAAAAGTAAAATTGAAGATTCTTTTTGTAGATAAGTGAAAAAGAAAAAAGAAAAAAAAATTGTTCGGAAAAAATATATCTTATTTCAAAAGATTTGCTTCGGATAAACTTATTCTTTTTCCATTTTTAAAAGCGGCAATAAAAGCATCATCAAATCCATTTTTTTGAGCTAATCGCAAAAGAGAAATACAATCATTTTCACTTTTTTCATTTCCAAGAGTATATTTGTAATATCCTTCGTCAAAATAATAATCTAATGATGTAGCAGGAAAAGCAGAAAAGATGGTATCGTTTAAACTTAATTTATCCCAAATCATAGTTAGTTGAACTTTAAATATTATATTTTCATCTGCATATTTTGGTGTAATTATATTTCGTTCCGCTAAAATTAAAACTGTTTCGTTAAATGTATTATTGTATCCAAATCTAAAAGGAAGAGTTTTTTGTCGGTTTTCTTTTTCTATAGCAGATTTTAAATCAGGTTGAAATTTTTCAGAAAATATTCTAATTGTTTTATTGTAATTTCCATACAAACGAGTTGTGAAATCATATTTTGAAAATTCGTTGTAAGGTATTCCAGTATCATCTTGAAGGATAATGGAACTTTGATTAATAATAATATTTTTTATCATATTAAAATTTTCGTGAAAAAGCAAATATGAAGCAGATTTTATAAATGTTATTTTTTTATCAAAATTACTTATAAAATAACTAAATTCCATTTTATCAATCATATTAATATCTGATACATCGTTTTGTAAATAAAAAATAGTTTTTACATCTTGTGAATTTTCTGACTTGAAATTAATTTTTATTCCTTCAATTTTTTTACTCAAATCACTTAGTTGTTCTATAACAACTAAATTTCCATAATTGTCTAAATAAAAAGGTTCTACATCTAATACAATGTGGTTTGTGAGAGCAAGGTGAAATAATATTACATGTAAAACTCCATCTAATAAATTGTTACGAAAATCGTATTTCATTTTTAAAGTTACAAAATAACCAAATTTATTAAGATTTTTGATAGAATGACTTAGATTGTTAAAATATGGTTTCAGTAAACTATCGTTTGCGGTCTCAAAATTTGGAATAGTTCCAGGATTTTCAAGTCCAAATAATATATAGTTTTCACAATTAGGAAACAGTGTGAGAGCATATAAAATATCTGGTCCAGAAAAAGGATAAAATAAAGTTGAAGCATTTTTGGTTAGGCTGTCAATATTTTCTGTAGCCCAAGTTTGAATTGGTTTTAAGTGCTTTAAATCTAAATTATTCCAATTTCTCTCTGTGGTTTTTTTATGATTTTTATAAAAAATTTTATCCTGAATTAGTTCAAAAAAACTTGGATTTTTGGCTGCAATTAATTTTGCTTTTTCATTAATAATACTATCATAACTTACATTATCTTCAAATAAAGTGTCATTATTTTCAATATAAACAGTGTCAATTCTTACAATTGTTTTTGGTTTTGTATTATTTTCACAAGAAGTTAAAATAAGACTTATAACAATCAATACTATATATTTATTTTTCATATTTAATAATCGTATATTAATTTATTTTTATTTTTATTTTTCTTAACTGGATTTCTTACATCAACATCTGTTAGGTGTATCCATTTTCCTTTTTCAAAATAAAGTGCATCGTTCGAAAAATCGGGTCCATAATATTCTCTAATATCAGTATATTTATATTCGGCTGGAGAAAGGTGGTCAAAAATTATCATTTTGTGTTTTGTATCATAACGTAAAGTCATGTTTACCTGCTTGCTATATTCAAACACAACACGTTTTTCTCTTTTGTCTTCAAGTGTAAAAGATGAACCA
Source organism: Bacteroidales bacterium (assembly GCA_029938985.1). Taxonomy (GTDB): domain Bacteria; phylum Bacteroidota; class Bacteroidia; order Bacteroidales; family JAOZQN01; genus JAOZQN01. Next base: position 3,171 of record JAOZTW010000506.1, read on the forward strand.
AATTCAGGTTTTTCATTTTTCTTAAAATGTAGAACTTCAATTATTTTTTTTTGAGTAAAATTATTATTACCGTCCCAACCAAGTAGAGCATAACTATTTTGTTTTTTGTTTTTTATAGTAATAATTTCATAATACAAAGCACCAAACCATTCATTGTGATTTAGGTTTAGTTGGGTAGGATTAACAATTTCGTCTGATTTATCTTCTAAAAAATAAACCGATATTTCGTCATCTTCAACATTTTTTGTTTGAACAAAACCATAATATTTGAAAGTTCCGTCTTCAAAAAACACGGCCCATGTATAAATTTTAACCGCATCATCGTCCGATTTTAAAACAGAAACCAAGTTTTCAAACAAATCATAGTTATAATCCCAACTTTCAGGTAGTTCTAACATTTCTTCAAATAATTTTACTACTTTTGTAGATAATTCGAGTTTTTCTTTAACATTTTTTAAATTTTGTGTTTCAAGTAGTTTTGCATAAATACTATCTTGTTTAGAATCAATAATATTACTAAGTTCATTTTGAGATAGAACAGGTAAAGCTGATAGTAAAATCAAAACAAAAACAATTTTTTTGACTATAAAATAAAACAATGTATGTATAATTTTGTATATTTGCATTTTAATTGAGTTTTAATAATTAATTTAAATAGATAGTTATTATATTTAAACCTCAAAAAACTATAATTTATTACAAAAATAATTTAAAATATTTAAAAATGGAAAATAATTCAACAAAAAGTTCTTTTATTGCAAAAATAAAAAATCATTTAACCTGGAAATTCTTAATAGGTATTGTAGTAGGTATTATAGCAGGATATGCTTATTATCATTTTGTTGGTTGTAGCTCAGGTACATGTTCTATAGCATCTAATCCATATAAGATGATTGCAATGGGAGCATTGCTTGGTGGTACTATTACTTTTGGAGAAAAGAAAAAAGTAAGCAAAGAAACTGAAATAAATTAACTTAAAAATAGTCCTTAATTTTTAGGATAAAGAAATTGTATTAGATAAAAGATATCAAGCATTTTTGTCAGATAAAAAAAATAATTTTATAAAAAGTGAAAGGGTAGTCCCTACATAACAGTGTTGGTTAATAAAAAACAGGGCTATATTGCCAATATTAAACAAAAAATAATTACTTATTTTAAATATGTAAA
>JAOZTW010000047.1 GCA_029938985.1 Bacteroidales bacterium
TAATAGAACAAAAAGAACAAGTAATAGAACAAAAAGAACAAGTAATAGAACAAAATAAACAAGCCTTAAAACAAAAAGATAAATCTTTAATTAATAGTGCAAAAATAATGAAACAAGCAGGAGTTCAAGTTGAACTAATTCAAAAAACTACGAATTTAACAATACAAGAAATTGAAAATTTATAATACATTTCATAAATAGTTTACACCTTTCAATTTAAAATACCAATAATATATGATTTCAATTAATAACATAAGAGTAGAATTTTCGGGAATAGATTTATTTAAAAACATTACTTTTGAAATAAAACCAAAAGATAAAATTGGTCTCGTGGGGGACAATGGTGCAGGTAAAACCACACTCTTAAAAATAATTATGAACCAACAATCGTTGCACGAAGGTAATGTATCAATACCCAAAGGAATAAAAATAGGATACTTGCCACAACATGCAATTTATCCAGACGGAAAAACTGTTTTGGAGGAAACAATGACTGCCTTTGAAGAGATTAAATATATTGAAAATGAATTGAATAATATAAATATAGAAATAGCAGAACGAACAGATTATCAATCTAAAAGCTATTTGGATTTAATAAACAAATTAACAGAATATTCGGATAAATTAAATCTACTTGGCAGTGCAACAATTGAAGCTCAAGCCGAGCAAACTCTCAAAGGTTTAGGTTTTGAACAATCAGATTTTGAACGCCCCACAAACGAACTCAGCGGAGGGTGGCGAATGAGAATTGAATTGGCAAAAATATTATTGCGTCGTCCAGATGTTTTTTTACTTGATGAGCCGACAAATCACCTTGATATAGAATCTATACAGTGGCTTGAAGATTACTTAAAAGAATATTATGGAGCGGTTGTTATTATTTCGCATGATAGGAAATTTTTAGACACAATTAGCCGCAGAACGATAGAAATTTCGCTTGGTAAAATTTATGATTACAAAGCAAACTATACTAACTATAAAATACTTAGAGCAAAAAGATTAGAACAACAACTTGCTACTTTTGAAAATCAACAACAAAAAATTAAAAAAACAGAAGATTTTATAGAACGATTTAGATATAAATCGACAAAGGCAAATCAAGTGCAATCACGAATAAAACAATTGGAAAAATTAAAAGAAATTGATATTGAATTTAATGACAACTCGGCTATTCATTTTAGATTTCCTCCTGCACCAAGAGCTGGTTCAATTGTAATAGAAATGAGAGATTTAAGTAAAAGTTATGGAGACAATAAAGTTATAGATGAAATAGATTTTATTTTGGAACGTGGCGAAAAAATTGCTTTTGTGGGACGAAACGGCGAAGGAAAATCAACCTTAGCTAAAGTAATAATAAAAGAGTTGGACTATACTGGTAAGTTAAAATTTGGACACAACACAAAAGTTGGTTATTATGCACAAAATCAGGACGAAACATTGCACATGGATAAAACGGTTTTTGAAACTCTTGACGATGTTGCGGTGGGAGATATTAGAACAAAATTGAGGTCTATTCTTGGAGCTTTTTTGTTTGGCAAAAATGATATTGACAAAAAAGTAAAAGTACTATCTGGAGGAGAACGTGCAAGGCTTGCTTTGGCAAAATTATTGTTACAACCTTACAGTTTATTAGTTCTTGATGAGCCTACTAATCACTTAGATATGAAATCAAAAGACATTCTAAAATCGGCAATGAAACACTACGATGGAACAATAATTTTGGTGTCGCATGATAGAGATTTTTTGGACGGACTTACAGAAACTATTTATGAATTTAGAAATAAAAAAATAAAACAACATAAAGGTAGTATTTATAATTTTTTGAAAAAAAAGAAATTAGAGACTTTAAAACAAATTGAACAAAAACAAAAAACAGTAAGCATAAAAAATACAGAAACTGTATCTAATTCAAAACAAGAGTATTTGCAGAAAAAAGAGCAACAACGCAAAGTTTCAAAAAAAGAACGAGAAATTGGAAAATCTGAACAAAAAATTGAGGATTTAGAACTGCAAATTGAAGAAACAAATGCTTTTTTGTCTAATCCAAAGAATATTACAGATAATTCGGTTTATACAAGTTATAATAAATTAAAAAAAGAGCTGGAAATTGAAATGCAAAACTGGGAAAAACTAAACGAAGATTTAGAAGAGTTAACTTAGATATAAGTAGTTAAACAAATAATTAATAATGAAACGACAATCAAAAAGAAATTATTTTGGATATATTTCTACAATTTTAGCACTAATTATGATATTTATTGTTATTCCACAAATAATGTTAGTTAAGTCTAATAGATTAATGAAGAAGGAGTTAGAAATAAAAAGCGATACTCCACCGACAAGCGATTTTTATGTTGCCAAAAATTATCTTGATATTGTTGCATATTTTCCAGGTTTTAGTAAAAAAGCAACAAAAGTTTTGGATAATGCTATTTCTGTAATAAAAGGAAAATATATTTTAGCAAGTAACTCCCAAAAAGACAGTGTTATAGATATTTTGACTCATCAAGCAAGAGCAAAGCGAGATTCTATTCTTAGCAAAACCAAAGCGGAGGATTATAATATGGTCTCTCTACATTTTGATAGTATTGAGGATACAATAAATAAATCGCAATGGATTGAGCAATATAATAATAAGGAGGTGTTTTGCAAAAAATGGAAATTGTTTTTTGACCGTACCAGCATAGAACCTACAGATTTATCTACTATTTGCAAGTAGTAAGGAATGATACAATTATATGATTATAAACCAATAGATTAAAGAAATACAAATGTGTAAAAAACTTTTGTACGGGTACTTAGCCTGTGCTGGATACTCAAAACTATTCGTTAAGTCTTTTGAAGTGTTTGCCCAGTATTGCCAAAAATGTGTATATTACTATTTATTTTACGTTTTATATACATGAATTTTTTGTGTTTGTAAATTGATTTATAGAACGGTATATAAGATTAACACGCTTTATTTATAAATTATACTATTCCAAAACAGAACAAACGTAAGCACAAAAATTATTTCTTTGATTAAATATGAGCATTTTTGAAAATATAGAACATTGTTTTTGAGCGTAGTTAGTTCTATTTTGTAATAGTATTATTTATGAATAAGTTGGTTTAAACTAAATTGTGTTACTATTTAATTGGGAAATACAAATTTGTTATCAATTTACTTGTATCTGGCTCAATGCGTGGGTCGGTTATATATTCCTCCCAAGGCACGCCACCAGTTGTTATAGAGTTCTCTTTTGTATAGTTAAACAATTTCCCCCACGATTCTGATGTGGAAGCGTAAGTACCAACATGTTTTATACATAAAGTTTTTCCGGCATAAGATGTTGATGATTTAATTCTCTCATTTCCTTCGTTTTTGCCTTCAATTAAAACACCGCATTCAATATCTCCCCCAACATTATCCCATTGGTGCATCAAGCAAATTGGTGGTGCCGCAAATTGAATATTATTTACTTGCAAATATTGCATCAATTCGCCATACATGCCACCCATTTCTTGTTCTGAATCTTTCCATTGAATTGGTTTTCTTATAGATAGCAATGATTTTGATTCTACTTCCTGAGTAGTAATTTGTGGATTTTCCATTTTTAAAGTTAAGTTATAATGTTTATATTTAAAAATAAGACAATAATTTACGATTGTAAAACATGCCCAAAAAATATTTTTTGCAAAAATAGAAAAATAAAATTATTATCTATTAATTTTATTATATATTTGCATTCTAATTTTCTAAAAAAGAAATAATGGATAGTAATGACATTTTTGTTAAAATACAGCAATACCTAAAAGTAGGTGAAAAAATAAAAATAACTCTTTTTGATGCAGAGGAAATATCTGGAAAATTAAAACGCTTGAATAATGATTATATAAAAATTCAAATTGATGACGGAACAACTGATATTATTAGTTTAGATGAAATATCGGAATGGGAAAATTTATCAACACAAGTTTCGTATTCTGTGAACAGAAATGTAGTATTGCCAGATTATATAAATCCATTTTCGGCACGAGGCACAGTTGTTAATGATAAGAATTTTTTTGTTGGCAGAAGAGAAGAACTTAAAAAAATAAATGACAGAGTTTTTCGAAAAATATTCATACAAATTTATCTATTATAACAGAAAAAGGCATGGGGTCAAGTAGTTTAATTTATCATGCTATAAAAAATGATACAAACAAGAAAAACATTATTTATCAAATTGATTTATCAACAATTTCTGCTCCTAAAGAATTATTTGTCAGTATTGCAAAAGGTTTGTTAAAAGCATCTAAAATAAAATACGATTTTACGAGCAACAGAACAACTGACTGGAATGATTTGTTAGCTGAAATTAAATTTTTATTTGAAGATTTTAACAATAGTGGTATTAGAGCAGTTTGTATAATTGATGAATTTGATAAAATAAAAGATTTATTTGGAAACGAAACTCATTATTTTCAATCTCTACGAAATATTGCTTATGATGTTACTCATAGGATTAGCTTAATAACAATATCTCGTCGTGGTATTGAACAAATAGAATCTCAAGCTGGAGGAATTTCAAATTTTTATCAAGTTTTTGCTGATATTATTTTCTTAAAACCTTATAATACAGAAGAACAGAACGAATATTTTAGTTTGTTTAATAGAAATAATATTTTTATAAACGAAAAAGAAAAAAAGAAAATTATTGATTACTCTGGTGCTTGCCCCTATTTACTAAATATATTGTGTTACGAAATATTTGAATATTATCAAGAAAATAAATTAATTGATATAAAAAAAACTTTTGAATATGTAGAAGATAAATATTTTAGATATTATAAAAATATTATTAAACAATATATAGACGAAGAGCGTTACGAATTATTATCGAATATAATTAACAACGAACTTGAAAAAATTTCAAAATACAAAATTAGAGATTTTGAAAAGACTGGTTTGATTGTAAAACAAGGTAAAAATTATCGCCTATTTTCTAAATATATTCACAAATTATTTGAAGATGAAACAGAACGGTCAAACGATAGTGAAAAATATATATTAAAAGATTTGCTTAATAAAATTTCTGAATGGTTGGGTAACAGCAATGGATATGCAGATTTAGTAAATGATAAAAATTTTGAAAAACACATTTCGCAATCTAACAAAATTATTGAGCTAATAAATAATGATTTTCAAGATGTTAAAGTGTTTAATAAAGAAAAAGAATTATTAGAAGATTTTATTGAAAAGAAAGACGATATTTTGATTAAAAAAATAAGTGAGGATATACCAGAAATAAAAAAAATAGCAATTTCTCAAATAAAAATAAGAAATTATTATGATATAAAATCAATAGATATAAAAAATATACCACTTAACACAAAGTGGATTTTTCTTACAGGAGAAAACGGTTTTGGTAAAACTCTTATTTTGCAAGCTATTACTGCCGCATTGTTTGGGCAAAAAGGAGGCGATAAACATAGTGCCGATTTAATAAAATCTGATAGCTTTAATGTAGCCGTAGAAATTGTAACAAAAGATGGTGTAAAATTACAAAACTTTAAAAATCCATTTTTTACCTCTTTTAATAGCTTTGTTGCTTATGGTCCATACAGGCTTAAAATAAGAGATGCTGATTTAGGACACGAAGAAACAGGTACAAGCTCTCGAACTTATTCCATTTTTAATAACTATTGTGAGTTATTAAGTATTGAAAGGGGTATGCTTGATTTACAAACAGCTATTTACGAAAACAAACAAGGAATAATAAACGAAGAAGGTGCAGAAGAAAAACTTGAGGATATAAAAAACATATTCAAAAAATTGTTACACCCACATATAAGTGATATTGTTACACAAAACAGCGAGGTAAAATATATAGAAAACGGAAGTGAACGCAAATTTCACGAACTTGCCTCAGGCATGAAATCTATAATTGCCATGATTGGCGATATGTTAATTCGCTTGTTCAAAGAAAACAACGATGTTTATAGAGTAAAAGATTTAAACGGAATTGTAATAATTGACGAAATAGAATTATATCTACATGTAAAACTACAGCGTCGTATTTCAAATATTTTATCAGATATTTTTCCGAATATTTTATTTATAGCCTCTACACACAGTCCAATACCAATACTTGGTGCCCCCAAAGAATCTATTATTCTAAAAGTAAAACGCAAAGCAGAAGACAACAAAAGTACTATTAATGTAGAAAAATTTGTAGGCGATTTTAAAAGACTTCTTCCAAACGCACTATTAACTTCCGATATTTTTGATTTTGAAGAAATATTACCAGAATATACAGATTTAAAAGATGTTAGTACTGCCGATAATTATAAAGAATATTTATTACGCAAACTTCTTAACGAGCGACTTGGAATTGTTGATGAAGAACTTGAAAATGAGGAGGTGCAAAAATGAAAAAAATAATTAAAGATTATTCAATAGTTCCTGAGCAACTGCAAAAATGTCAATTTAAGATTAATACTATTATAAGTAGAATAGTAGAAAAGCGTAAAGTTAAAATTGGTAATTGTTACAAGAAAAAAGATGTTAAGCAAAAACTATCTGAATTATATAATAACAAATGTGCTTTTTGTGAAACCGACCCTACAGTTAGTTCATATTGGGAGGTTGAACATTATCGCCCAAAAGGAAAGATAGATAAAGAACCAAAACATAAGGGGTATTATTGGCTTGCCTATGAGTGGAGTAATTTATTATATGCTTGTAAAAAATGTAATATAAAGAAAGCAACAAAATTTCCAATTACTGGCATACGAGTAAAAAAACATCCCGAAATTTCAGGAAAACCAGATTTTAGCAAATTTAAAGCTAATTCAATTGATTTAGAAAACGAAAAACCATTAATTCTTAACCCTGAGAAAGACGATTTTAATCCAAGTAAACATTTCCAAATAAATAAAGATGGCGAAATGATTGGACTTACAGAAAAAGGTGTTACTACAATTGAAATCTGTGATTTAAACAGATTTGATTTATGTGTAAAAAGAAAAAAAGTTATTGATGATATTAATTTTATAATAGATATATATGTTTCTTTATATATAGATAAAGAAATTAAGAAAGCATCATTAAAAGAAAAGATAAAAAAAGTTCTTTATAGTCTTAAAAATAAAATAGAAAAAGATAAAAAATTAGAATACACATTTTTTCAAGAAAAAATTATTTCTGATTTTGATAAATTATTTATTGCAAGAAAACCTGAATTAAAAGAAGAACTTACTGAAATATACTCAGAGTTTAAACATAAAAATAAAACTTTATGATAATAATTTTATTTCTTTAATCAAAAAGTCTATTTATACAAAACAAATTAATTTTGTTACTTTTTTAATAATAATGGTCTTCATAAAAAGAAAAAGAAGAAATTCTTAGTACTGCTTCTTTTGCGTGTTTAAAATGTTTTTTCATTCTGTAAGAGAATTTTTTGCTTTTGGCAAGTCTGTCAAGTCGTTCAATAACTTTATCGTTATTATTGTACTTTATAAAGAACTCTATTAAACTTCGTATAAAAATACGGCTTGTTGCATTGCTTTTTGTTTTCTCTAAAAAATCAAATATAAAATCTATATATTCGTTGTTTTCTATCGCTTGAAGGTTTTCTGCAATTATTTCTAAATACTTAAAATTAAGTTTATTATCATTAAAAGCATCAAAAAGAACAAACATAGCAGTATTGTTACCTACTTTAATCATTTCGCATAAAGTGTAAACAGCTGTTTTTATTTTTACTCTGTCAGTGCTTTTTATCGCTTTTAACGGTTTTTCTATTGAATAATTAAGATAATTAATTTGTCCTTCAGCAGTTAATATACCCGCTTTTTGCAATTTTTTTGTAATTTCTTGTTTTGTCATTTTGTTTATCTTTATAAAAAATAGGTTGTTTAAAAATAAATTGGGATTTAATAAGCTTTTATGGCGTTTTTCATAAGTGTAAAGTACAAGGCATTTTTATTTTTAACAAAGCCAAAATAGTGGCACAGTTTGAACCGATATTGGTGGCACTAACAAACCGAAATCAGTGGCACGGTTTGAACCGAGTTAGCCACCCTATGATTATGTAACGCTTCTCGCCATAATCTTTTCTTTTATCTTCCTTTTCTATAATTGGACATTTAAAGAGATTTTTAATATCTTCAAAATCAATTTTATGTTTTTCGATATTTTTAGAATTTTTAGTTTTATCCCACTCAAAAATCATTTTTTTTAATTTATGTTGTCCTACTGTATTAAGACATAAGTACCTAAAGTATTGTTATACGAAAAGACTTTCCAACGTCCCTTATTTTTTGCCTTATGGCAAAAATAGGGGACTTGGAAACGTCTGAATAGCATGACAAGTACTAATTTGAAGATTTTTACAACAAAAGGTTATTACAATTAATTTAGGTACTTACGTCTTAATGCACTACACTCTTAACTTTGTTAAGAGTATCAATCTTTATGCCATGAAAAAAGTAGTTATCTTGACATGTTTTATTGTTTTGTTTTGACATGCGAGCTAACTAAATGTCCATTATTAAACAGCTTAATTGTTTTATTTTATAACTTCAGTTATTTATTTAATGTTTAAAGATTTAAAATCGTTCCAAAATTTTGGGTACGATTTAACAACAACATTTTTATTCTCAATAACTACATTGTTTTTTATTAATAAAAATGGAGCAAAAGCCATTGCCATTCGGTGGTCTTGATAGGTGGCTACTTTAATTTTTTGTGTAACTTCAAAACTTTCTCCGTTCCATTCAAGAGTTCCGCTTTCGGTCTCTTTTATGTTGTATCCAAATTTGCTTAATTCATTTATCAAAGCCTCAATACGATTTGTTTCCTTGATTTTAAGTGTCTCTAATCCAGATATTTTAAATGGAATATTTAAAATACACAGATTTACTACAATAGTTTGTGCCAAATCAGGGAATTTAGATAAATCGTATTCAAAAAAATCAATTATTTTTTTATTATTTTTTCTTAATAAAATAAAATCTTTTTCATAAACAGTTTCTATACCAAAATTGTTGTAAATCGGAGCAACTATTGCATCGCCTTGCAGACTGTTTTTTTGTAAACCATAAAGTTTAATTTCATAAGATTGTTTTATTGTAGCTATTGAATACCAATACGATGCTGCCGACCAATCAGACTCTATATTTATTTGCTTTAACAAGTAGTTTTGTTTTTTTATAAATATTTTATTTTTATCCAAAACATAATTAATACCAAAAAAACTCATCACATCTAAGGTCATCAAAATATATGGTTTGGAGGCTATTTTACCCACAATTTCAAGTTCTATTCCTTTTTCAAAACTTGGAGCTATAAGTAGAATAGCAGAAATAAATTGACTACTAATACTGCCATCTATTTGTAACTTTCCGCCATCTATTTTAGTTCCCTTAATCAATAAGGGCGGATATTTATCATTTTCAATATAATTGATATTAGCACCAAGTTTCTTTAAACATGCAACCAGCACTCCAATAGGTCGTTGGTGCATTCTTTGTGAGCCAGAAAGATTAAATTCTCCTTTTTGAACCGACAAGAATGCAGTCAAAAATCGCATAGCTGTGCCTGCATGACCAATGTTTATATTGTTTTCTTCTCCCAAGTTATCCAAAGCCTTATAAAGAACTTTTGTATCCATAGAATCTGATAAATTACTTATAGATAAATCATTGTTTAAGAATGAATTAATTATCAATACTCTATTTGAAATACTTTTTGAACTTGGCAAATATATTTCTATAGTTTTATTCATGTTTTTAACAAAATTTTTAAAAAGAATTAAATTTTAAGGTGTAAACCAATTCCTAATACACTTTTTGAAATACTTTTTGAACTTGGCAAATATATTTCTATCGTTTTATTCATATTTTTAAAAAGAAATAAATTTTAAGGTGTAAACCAATTCTTAATTCCTAATTCTTAATTCTTAGTTCCTAATTTTCAATATGATAAGCTCGTTCTCTATCTTTTCTTCTTTTTAATTCGTTAGCATAAATTTTACCAAGATTTTCGGAGTTTTCTTTAATCCAGTCAGTCAGTTTTGTTTGTCCTGCTGGTGCCGATTTTGTGTAAAGCAAATCTGCGGTAAGCCCATCAATTTCTTCTTTTGTAATCAACACATCTCCAACTATTTTGCTCACTATCCAGCCCAAAAAATATCCCATTCCATGCGAAAGCGATACTATTTTTCTTTTCTTGCCAATCAATTTGGCAATTGTTGCCACAAGTTCACGATAAGTAAATGTTTCTGGTCCAATAGCATCAATAATTTTATTTTCAAAACTTTTACCTTCTTTAATTGCCAGGTCTGCCAAGTCGTCAACATAAATTGGTTGCAAACGATATTCTCCATCGCCAAAAACTCCAAAAAATGGAAATTTTCTCACCATCCAAGCTATGTTGTTAATCAAAATATCTTCTTTGCCAAATATAACTGTCGGACGTAGAATAGAGTAAGGGACACCAAGATTTATTAAGGCTTCTTCTAAAACTCCTTTTCCGCTAAAATACTCAAGGTGCGATTTTTTATCTGGATTGGTAATGCTTACATGTACAATTTTTTTTACTCCAGCTTTTTTAGCCGCATCAAACAAAATTAAAGTATTGTTTACCGCATCTGAATGTTTAAATAGTTTGTGATTAAAACGAACCCAATAGGTATTATACAAAACATCTACGCCTTTTAAGGTTTCTATTAACCTATCAGGCTTGTCAAAATTAAAAGGATATGCTTTAACTTTTTCGCCAAACGGATTAAATCTTTTAACAGAATTAGTAATAGTTTTTACATTAACTCCTTGTTCTAATAACTTTGTAGTTATATACTTACCCGAATATCCAAAAGCTCCAGTTACTACATGAGTTTGATTTTCCATTGTTTGAGATTTTTAAATTAACATTAAAATTATATTTTTGCAAAATAAAAAACAAATATATATAATTTTATGTTAGAAAACAAAAATATTATTGAACAAGCTTGGGAAAACAAAGAATTATTAAAATCTCAAGACACACAAATTGCAATAAGAGAAGTAATTGAACTATTGGATAAAGGAAAAATTAGAGTTGCCGAACCTATTGATAACAATTGGATTGTAAACGAATGGGTAAAAAAAGCGGTTTTAATGTATTTCCCTATTCAAAAAATGGAAACAATGGAATCGGGAATATTAGAATTTCATGATAAAATTCCGCTTAAAACAAACTATAAAGAACTTGGAGTTAGAGTTGTTCCTCATGCAATTGGTCGTTATGGGGCATATATTGCCCGAGGAGTAATAATGATGCCATCGTACATTAACATAGGTGCTTATGTGGATTCAGGAACTATGGTTGATACTTGGGCAACAGTTGGCTCTTGTGCTCAGATTGGCAAAAATGTTCACTTAAGTGGAGGCGTTGGAATTGGTGGCGTACTAGAACCTGTGCAAGCCGCACCAGTAATAATTGAAGACGGTTGTTTTATTGGCTCAAGATGTATTGTTGTAGAAGGTGTTAGAATAGGAAAAGAAGCTGTGCTGGGTGCAAATGTAGTTATTACAAAATCAACAAAAATAATAGATGTAACACAATCTACACCACGTAAATTCAATGGTTATATTCCTGAGCGTTCGGTAGTTATTCCAGGAACAAGAACAAAAAAATTTCCTGCTGGCGAATATCAAGTTCCTTGTGCTTTAATAATTGGAAAACGAAAAAAATCTACAGATTTAAAAACATCGTTAAACGATGCTTTAAGAGAGCATAGCGTTGCTGTGTAAAATTAAGAATTAGGAATTGATTTACACCTTATAATTCTATTATTTATAAAAATTATTGTTAATGAAATAAAGGTATTTCATTAAAATTCAAAACTTTAATTCTAATATTTTAAAAAACCTTGAGCTTGACATTCGTGAAACATGTCAAATTTTAAAGGCTCTTATAGACAATTGAGGTTTTAATTTATTTTTGCACCAGCGGTGTAATATATTGATAGAAATATATAAATTTGAGTAAACTCACCCCTGCGAGGTGTAATAAAAATTACTATTTTTTTAACTCGCAAATTATAGCACCCCGTTGGGGTGCAATATCCATATTATCAATTAATTCTATCGTTGTTTTGCACCGCTGGTGCAATAAAATAAATAAAAAATACTTGCTATTTGAAAAGGTTATTTATTTATTAAAATAAATAGCCCTTGATTATCTATATGAGCCATTTAAAAAATTATATAGATTTTAGGAATTTAAAAAAATGGAAACCTAATTCACAATAAAATAATTAGTTTGTTTGAATATTTCATAGTATCTTTAAGTATCTGATAATTTGTGAGATGTGTTTGTTTTCTAAAATATATTTACAAATAATATAAATAATACTTGGCATTTTGTAAAATATTTATTTACTTTGTTTCGTTAAAAATTGGTTAATCTTTATTAACAATAGTTTGTGCAATTTTTTAATATATTTATATTAATATGTAGGTATTGAGGCATTTAACAGAAATAAGAATCTTTTATTAAGTTCTTTATTATTCGTCAGTTATAAAAACCGCACGAACTATTGATTAAATAACATTTAATCTTTTTTTACTTTACATTTTAAAAATATCCACATTATTACATTCTTTATTATGAAAAAAAAATACAAAGTTTTATCATCGTATATAATTGCATTGTTGTTACTTACTTCATCTGCAAATTCTCAAGATGAATACATTATTGAAGATAATTTGCTTTATTCAAACGATTTAATTACTCAGGTAAATTTTTTGTTCTCAAACGAAAAAAATAATGATAATGCAAGTTTGTCGCCTGTTTACAAAGCGTCTAAAGGAAAAAGTGTTAACGACGAATGGATAAGAAAAGTTGTTTTGGGAGATATAAACAATAAATCGGAGAGAGATAACGGTTATGCTGATTTTAGTACACAGTCAACAAATATTATTATTGGAGAAAAACAAGAAATTGTTATTCACCCAGGTTGGACAGGAACTATTTATCAAGAGAGTTATTGTGTTTGGATTGATTACAATCAAGATGGAGATTTTGAAGATGCAAACGAACAAGTAGTTGCTGTGAATAAATCAAAAGAAAATTTTATAAAAGAAAATTTTGTAGTTCCTGCAACAGCAAAAACAGGTGCAACAAGAATGAGAGTTTCAATGAAATACACAGGTTTACCAAGCTCTGATGAGAATTTTGATTTTGGCGAAGTAGAAGATTACACTGTTGTTATAACATCACAAGACTTGCTCGGTGTTAAAAATCCTGCAAGCGAAATTATTTCAATATATCCAAATCCAAGTTCAAATTTTATTAATGTAAACACAAACGATAGTAATATTATTGTTGAAATATTTTCAAATTCGGGTGTTTTACTGATAAATTCAAATGAAAATAAAATTGATATTTCTGATTTATCAAAAGGTGTTTATACAGTAAAAGTAATTTTAGGAGAAAATATTTTGTACCAAAAATTAACTAAAATATAGAATATTTGGCACTCATAGTAACTCAAAAATCAAGGATATTAATACTCTTATAGTTTGGCTTCGTTCTGTTAATGAGTATTTTAATTGATTTTACACAAGCTAAAGTTTTGGAGTTTTATGAGTGCCTGTAAAAATATATGTTTCATAATTAGATTACTCTTTTTTTTGAAAAAATAATATCTTACTTGTATTAGTTATATGTTTTTTATCTGATTGCTTTAATGTACAGACAGTTAGTTGGGCTTGTTTTGCACTACAGATATTAAAACTTCTATAAAATCACACCTATACCTATTTCAAAATTCATACCTTGATTATAGAATCTCGGCAAAGTTGCTTTTTCATAAGTTCCTATTTTACAATAATTATCACCGTTTTCACTTGATTTTGTTAAATACATCTCTGAATTTACTGGACTATAAAATAGTGCTAAGTTTAAGTAAAATGGAATATTATCTATATAAGGATAAATCGAAATATTTAAACCTGCATTAAAAATAAATTTTTGTTTTATTTTAAAGTTAACTTCCTTATCTTCAATAACAATATATTTTTCATCTAAATAAAGTGGATACAAGTACTTAGTATCTTTGGTTAGTTCTCCCGCCTTTCTTAATTTAGTATATGTTAGTATTCCTGTTCCAGCAAAAATCCCCACTTCAATCCATTTATTTTCATAAATATATATGCTTGGCGATAAATACCAATTAAATATACTTGAAAAATTTGTTACTAAAGTATTTCTCAACCATATTCTTTTGTATAACCTTAAGCTTATTTCTTCATAAATAGCATTGCGAAATTGTTTAAATTCCTTAGTCGGAGTGTATAACATTCTTGTCTCTCCATTATTAATACCTTTTCCAAAATAGCTCCAATCAGATACTTCAAACGAATTTTTATTCTCAATATAGGAACTTTGCATTCTAAAGTAACCAACTTCAAATCTTAGTCTGCTATAATTTGTTTTTTGAGAATAGATGTTTAAAATAAACAGGTTTAAGAGTATTATTAAAATAACTTTTTTCATAATATATTTATTTTGATTAGAAAAATAATTTGTTTAAACAGAATTTATGAAGATACCTTTAAGGCTCCCTCCCATACTAATTCAAAAATAAAGTGAATTAAGTTCCATTAATAAACAGAGTGTATTGTTGATTGTCTTTTTCAAGTGATATTTTTATGAAAATCAATCCATTTTCGTCTCTATAACCTACTCCATTTTTTACAGTATAGTCATTATTATTATAATTAAAAACTCCTGAAAAATCATTTATTATTTGAAAATCATTTTTTACATCAAAAAAAATTGAAGTTTTATCATGCTTCAAAAGCATTTTTGAGTTAGACGCACTAATACCTTGAAGTGAAGTTATTATAGAAAATTTATTTCCTTCAAATTGAAATTCAAAATTATAATCTACAAAAAAACAATAAAAGTAATATACGGTTGTCGTATTTTCATCGTCGTAGTCTTCTGCTTCTTCGGTATAGCAATCTGTTTCAGATGAATAAATGTAATCGTATAAAGAAGTTTTAAGACAGCCTGTCAAAAATATAATTGACACAAGTAGTATATATGGTGTTTTTCTATTCATTTTTTGGTGTTTTTTACGTTTCAGTTAGCAATATCTTGTAAAGTTGTGTATAAAGCTGTTATTTTTAATTTTATAAAATAATAAAAATTGGTTCTTATAGACAATTGAGGTCTTAT
>JAOZTW010000507.1 GCA_029938985.1 Bacteroidales bacterium
ATACAATTATTCAATGGTTCAATGATACAATTATTCAATGGTTCAATGATACAATGATACAATTATTCAATGGTTCAATGATACAATTATGGAATTATAAACCAATAGATTAAAGAAATACAAAAGTGTAAAAACTTTTGTATGGGTACTTACCCAGTTTGTTATAGTGCTTAAAACAGCAAAATGGTCGCATACCAAATCTTCAACATACTTTAACCGATGGACACCGTTTGGCAAAAGGTAAACCAAACATAAACAACGCCACCTATGCTCAAACCTTGCCCGTTCTTTGGTCGTAGATAAATATTATCTATCTGATTGACAATATCTAATTTTTCTAAGAGACCATTAATGAGAGGCAAGTCATCTAATTTTTTTATGAAAATTTCAATTTTTTTTTGCTAATATATAAAAAAATTATATCTTTGTTAATCAAATAATTAATTTTTTTGTTTTTTTACTATTTAATTAGCGAAAAACAAATCCATACGATTAAAAAAACAGTCAAAAACTTAAACACGGTATTTGTATTCGGTTTGAGACGCACTGCCGTGCGTCTCTACAACTAACAATCAATCTACAAACTAAAGCACGTGGCAACTGATAAAAAATGAAAACCATAAATGAAACATTGACTAATTTTATGGTGTAAACTGAAAAGTCAGGAAAACTTTTTAGCAATATTTATCTATTTGATTTTCACAACAATAAACAATTCTATCGGTTTTTATCAATAAGTATTTTAGTGTTTAGACAAAAAAACTCCCAACTATTCTGTATATTAATAAAATAAATACAAATACATTGATTTTTTATGTCAATTTTATATGCAAAATATATTGTAAAGATAAGACATACCTTGTCGCTACAGCAAATTGTATGTTTTTAATATAGCTGAAAAGTTTTCCGACTTTCCCAGTGTAAACCAATTTTTTTAATTCCTAATTGCCATTTATGGCATTCATAATCTTAAATATAATATGGTAAGTTTTAACACAATAGGAGTAATGTCTGGTACATCGTTAGATGGTCTTGATATTGCTTTTTGTAAATTTAAAAAAATAGAATTAAATTCATCGCAATGGTTTTTTGAAATAATTGATGCAAAAACTATAAAATATCCTGAAAATTGGTTACATCGTTTAAGAAACGCACAAAATTTAAACGCTTATGATTTTATAAAATTGGATAACGAATACGGAGAATTTATTGGCAATCAAATAAAATTGTTTACCAGTAAATTATCTAATATTGATTTTGTTGCAAGTCATGGACACACAATTTTTCATAATCCTGATGAAAAAATTACTTGTCAGATTGGTAGCGGTGCAAGCATAGCTTCAAATTGTGGTATTGCAACTATTGCTGATTTTAGGACTACCGACTTAGCACTTGGCGGACAAGGTGCTCCACTTGTTCCAATAGGTGATAAATTGCTTTTTTCTGATTACGATTTTTGTCTAAACTTGGGAGGATTTTCAAATATTTCATTTCAAAAAGACTCAAAAAGAATAGCTTTTGATATATCTCCTGTAAATTTTGCAGCTAACTATTATTCTCAAAAAAAGAATCTCTTGTTCGACAAAGCGGGGAAACTGGGTGAACAGGGAGTAATTAATAATAAGTTGTTTGTAGCATTAAACAGTCTTTATTTTTACAAACTACCAGCTCCAAAATCATTATCAAGAGAATGGTTTGAAGACAATTTTTTACCAATAGTAGAATCTTTTAATATCTCTATTTATGATAAATTAAGAACAATCTACGAACATATTTCTGTACAAATTTCTGATATTATTAATAAAAATATTAATAAAAAAAACACTAAAACATTGATAACTGGTGGCGGTGCTTACAATCATTTTTTAATAAAATTGATAAAAAAACATTGCAATAGTAATATTATTGTGCCAAAAAATATAATAATTGATTATAAAGAAGCTTTGATTTTCGCATTTTTAGGTGTTTTACGATTTCAAAACAAAACAAACTGCCTATCATCTGTAACAGGTGCAAAAAAAGATAATATTGGTGGAGCTGTCTGGAAATAAAACTTAACTTTATAAAAGTAAACTTCAATTCTAAAATTTCAAAAAAGCCTTAAACTTTAGATTTGTGAAACATACCTTTTTTTTCAATAAAATTGATATTCTTATTTTTTGTTAAAACTCTATCAAAAAAAATAAAAAAATTATCTTTTTAAAATATTTTTATTAATATTGCAACTTATTAAATTTTTAAAAACATTAACTTAACAACAAAATGGGTGTAGCAACACAAATAGCACAATTACTACTAAGTCTCTCAATCTTAGTAATATTACACGAATTTGGGCATTTTTTCTTTGCCAAACTTTTTAAAACAAGAGTAGAAAAATTTTATCTATTTTTTGATCCATGGTTTTCATTATTCAAATTTAAAAAAGGTGATACCGAATATGGAATTGGTTGGATACCACTTGGTGGTTATGTGAAAATATCAGGAATGATAGATGAATCTATGGACAAAGAACAAATGAAAAAACCACCTGAGCCTTATGAGTTTCGTTCCAAAAAAGCTTGGCAACGACTTTTAATTATGATTGGTGGAGTTCTCGTAAATTTTATTCTCGCATTCCTTATATATATAGGTTCTTTATTTGTTTACGGAGAAAAATATTTGCCAACAGCAGAAGTTGATGGTATTTGGGTTGATTCACTTGGTGCAACTTTTGGTTTGCAAAATGGCGATAAAATTGTATCTGTAAACGACGAAGAGATTATAAATTTTCAAGAAGTTTTTCAAGAAATTATTTTGTCTGGAGATAAAAGCGTGCAAATTGATAGAAATGGAGAATTGTTAGATATTAATTTTACTGACGAACAAATAGCTCTTATTATAAATAATGGAGCACCAATTTATAATCCTCGCATACCATTTATTATAGCAGGTTTTGCTCAAGAATCTCCAGCAGAAGAAGCAGGTATTTTACTTGGCGACAAAATAGTAGGCTTAAATGACGAAGATATTAACTATTTTGATGAATTTAAAGATAAATTACAGGCTTTCAAAAATAAAGAAGTAACCGTTACCGTTTTAAGAGAAAGCAATAAGTTGGATTTTAAAATGACTGCATCTGACGAGGGAATGATTGGAGTTGCTCCAAGTGGCGACCTTAGTCAATTTTATGAATTTGAAGTAAAAGAATATGGTTTTTTTGCTGCTATTCCAGCAGGAATTAAGAAGGGTTACAAAGAAGTAGGCAACTATTTAAAACAATTACGACTTATTTTTAATCCCAAAACAGAAGCATACAAACAAGTAGGTAGTTTTATATCAATTGCTAAGATTTTTCCAAAAACTTGGGATTGGGAAATATTTTGGTCATTCACAGCACTTTTATCAATAATGCTTGGAGTAATTAACTTATTACCAATACCTGCACTTGATGGTGGACACGTATTGTTTGTAATATACGAAATGGTGGTAGGCAAAAAACCAAGTGATAAATTTATGGAAAGAGCTCAAATGGTGGGTATGGTAATTTTATTAGCCTTAATGGTGTTTGCAATAGGTAACGATTTTATAAGACATGTTTTTTAAAAATATACTTATTTCTAATTTCTTGATTACTATTTTTTTAAATCTATTGTAGAAATTTAAAACTATACAAAAAGTCAAAATATATACTATTTTGTCAAATTATGGTTTGAAATTTGATACTACAATTGATATGAAAAAAATAATTTATATTTCGGTACTGCTATTGTCGTTTTTTCTATCAAACGCACAAAAGCATTCAATTAACAATGACTTCAGATTTGGATTTGGAGCAATACAGATAAGTAATAATAGTCATATTGGAGGAACTTTTTATAATTCCTACAATTTTAATCTGCATAAGAATTTTTCGATAGAACCAACATTTAATTTTTCTTATGCTGAAAAAACAGAAACAACTGATTTTTCTGGAGCTATGTATATGAATGCAGATGTAAACATGTATTATATCCCATTTCCTTTTTATCCAATTTTAAGATTTAAACTTGGTTTTGGAGCTTCTTGTCTGTATTTTAATAATTTTGCAGGAGTGGACAATGAAACTTACACTATAACTAAAGGACTAACTTATGGTTCAGTGTTTGTTGTGGCTTATGATATTCCAATAAGTAGAGATATTATTATTGGCTTAAAATTAAGACACAATCGTTTTGATAACAAAGAAACTAATACTGCAGCTTCGTTTAACATAGGAGTAAGATTTTAAGACATTTTTCACAAGTATCAATTTCTTCGTTACTTTTGAAATATTAAAATGCTTATTTACAAAGGTAAACTTTAATTCTAATA
>JAOZTW010000508.1 GCA_029938985.1 Bacteroidales bacterium
TTTATTAAGTTTTTTAATTCTCTTAATGCTGAAATATCTGAAATTTTATTACCATAAATATTAAAATGTTCTAAGTATATAAAATTTTGTAATGCAGAAATATCTGAAATTTCATTATTAGATAAATCCAAAAGAATTAAACTTTTACATAGATTTATATTGGTTATCAATTCTTTGGGTATTTTGTTTAAACCTATAGATATTATCTTTAAACCATTTACATTTTCGTTTGCATCAGTAGAATATTTTGTGGATGTTCTTAAACTTAAACCTGTAATTTCAGAAAATTCTACTTTCTCAAATTTTCTATTCAATTCTTTTTCAAGTTTAATAATAATATCTGGTTTCATCTTGTGTTTATTTCTATTATATTTAATTATTACTATTATTAACTTTTTTTCCTAATGGCAAATTTAATGTTTTATTTGTTCTTTGCTTATTATTAAAGCCCTTTTTTGTATTATTTATTTTAAATAATTGTGTTTTAGCTTTTACATAAATCTACTTAATAGAGTATTTTTTTAGTTTAAAATACAATAAAACCGTGTAAAACTCCATTAATTTTAATAAATAAATAGTCTTTTGAAAGAGCAAATATTTTTATCTTTTATTGCACCAGCGGTGCAAAATAACGATAGAACTAATTAATAATAAGATATATAGCACCCCAGCACAGTGCAATAATCTGCGAGTAAAAAAGACGTGTTTTTTGTTGCACCCCCGCTGGGGGGCGTTTAATAAACTTTATATATTTTTATCAATATATTTTGCACTTCTGGTGCAAAAATAAATAATACCTCAATTGTCTATAAGAGCTTTTAATTATTACTATTTTTTATTTGTTCTTTGTTTATATCAAAAAGTTTGTAAATCATTTTATCTATTTCGCTGTTTGTTTTTTTTATTTCCAAAAATATATTATCTATATTTATTTTTTCATTTCTAAAAAACTCTTTCCATTCTTTTAATTTTGCTAATGGAATTTTTATTTTGGTTTTACTAAGTTCTGTACTAAATTGTTGCCAGTCTATTTTATACCATTGTGTTAATCTGCTAGTAATTTTTATTAGTTTTAATTGGCTTTTTAATAAATCCAAAAAATCGTTTTTTGAATTATTCAATTTATTATAAAGTAATAATAATTTATCTGCTTTTTTAGCAAATTTCAATTGCGTATTTTTATTCGCATTTGGAATAGGCAATTGTTCAATATTTCCAGATTTCATAATAGGAAAAGTTGCCCTGTAATCAGTAAAAATTATAGTAAAATAATAATTTAATAATTCGGAATTTAATAATGCCAGCAAATATTTTATATTCATGGAGTTATCAATTAATTTAAGCGTGCAAGCCGAGTTTAATACATAGTTTTGTTGGTTGTCGTAACAAAAAGTTAGTTCTGTACCAACAAACTTAGAAATCAATTTTTCGGAAACGGTAAAATTATTTTCATCTCTACTTCTGTCCAATAATTTTTTTTCGTATAATACATATTTAGAATGTTTTGTCAAATAATATTTACTAACATCAGAACCCGTTATAACTTTTTTATACTTATCATTTTTTGCTTTGCTATCAATAAATTTAGAATTATCTCCAGTACTTATACCCATTGTAACTTTTGCAAATTGATTTAAAACAGGATATTGTCTCATTTTATTTATCACAATCAAATTTTTGTCATTCACATTAAGTAAAAATTTTTTGTCTGGAGTTAGTTTCGATATTTTGTGTAAATCAATAATTGTTTCTTTTCCTAAGTTTTTAATATTAGTAAAATCTTTCTTTTTTCTATTCAAAGTCAAAACAAGAGTTTCAACATTTGCATCATTAAAAGCAGTACCAATATTATAAATATCAATAATTTGAGATTTAGATAATAATAGTTCTCTAAATTTTTGCGAATATTCGTTTGCCAAAAAAGTATTTGGAATAATAAACGAAATGTAACCTTTTTTGTTCAATAATTGCAATGATTTTTCAACAAACAGCATATATGTATTAATCTGTTGTTGCGCCACCTTATAGTTGTTTTTTATATAACTAATTTCTTCCTTACAGTATTGATAATCACCCAAAAAACGTCCACCTTTAATAACCACATAAGGCGGATTGCCAAGTATAACATCAAATCCACCTTTATCAACAATTTCTTTAAATTCATTTTCCCACACAAAAGGAAATTTAGTTATATTACTGCTGTCAATCAATGAGTTTCCAAATTTAATGTTTGTATCCAACAATGCCAAACTATCGTTTTTATTTGCCGTTTTTAACCACAAACCAAGTTTTGTAATTTCTACACTTTCGGAGTTAATATCAACACCATACAAATTATTAGAAACAATATTTTTTCTTATTTTCCAATCGCTGAAATCTTTATTATTATTGATATTAAAATATATTTGTCCTGCTTTTTTGGCAACAGGCAATATTCCTTTTATCCTGTTAATTTCCGAAACAATAATTTTCCATTCGTTGTATAAATAATCAAAAGCCTGCGTTAAAAAAGCTCCCGAACCACAAGCGGGGTCAATAATTTTTATAGATTTAAGAATTTCAATATATTCATACCATAATTTAAGTTCTTTTTGTTGCTCTTCTTTATTATTTGCAGTTTCTTCAATATTATTTATTCCTATTTTATTTTTGCACTCATATAGATATGCACCAATTGATTTATCAATTATATATTTTGTAATATTTTCGGGAGTATAAAAAATCCCATCTTTTTTTCGTTTACCAGTTTTTTTATTTTTAAACGATTTTTCAAATTTCTCTAAATCTTCTTCATTATATTCTATTTTATTTTTAACAATATTTTCTTTTAATTTTTCTATATCCGAAATTGATTGCTCAAAAATATGTCCTAATATATTAATATTCAAATCACTTTCAAAATCATAAATCGCTATACGAAGTAATTTTTTAAGAATATAATCTTTGATAATCAAATTGTTTATCTTCAAATTATTTTTAAACAAACCACCGTTAAACTTCTGAATACGAGGCGGAAAACCTTCGTCTAAGGCAGTAAATAATTTTTGTAGTTGTCGCCACAATTCCTGTCCGTCTTTTTCCCAACTTTGGTTTGCAATATTTTCTAAGTTTTGTAAAACATTATATGATATTAAATTATAATCTTTTATTACACTAATAAAAACTATTCTATCAATAATTGTTTGGGTGTATTGTAATAAATCAAGGTTTGCAATTGATTTATTATAGTTTTTTAAATGATAAAAAAATTGTTCTCTAATAAATTTATAATAGGTATAAAATTCTCGTTCTATTTTTTGTTCGTTCTCCAAACGTGTTTGTAAAAAGCTATCAATTACTGAATTAATAGATTTTTGAAATAATTGACCTTTGGCAAGTAAATAATAAAAACGGTTAAATTCCTTTTCTTCTGTAAGGTTAAATAAATCAAATTTTTCGTATTTGTTAATATCATTTGCTTGATACAGCCTTATTTCAATAAAATTACTAACAATTATCCATTTACAATTGCCACCAGTTTTATTGGCATACATAAATGCTTGTTCTACAGGAGTTCCTTTAAAACTTTTTCTATTTTGTGGTTTGTCAAGTGTGGTTCTTGCATTTTTAAGTTCAATCACAACTCTAACATCGTTTTCAATTTCTTTTTTATTTTCAAATTTAAAAAAACCAAGTGCTCCGTCTGATTTGCTACTATCAAATTTACTTTTATTTTCATTTTTAATATTCCATTCCAAAGGGTGTTCGTATTCATAATCAAGCACATTACCAAATATTTTCAATATAAATAAACTTTGCAATTCCTCTTCTTTGGCTTGCATAAATTTTCCACTCAAAATATTATTTTGCCAATTTTCTAAAATTTCTATTTTTTTAACTCTATTTTCTATACCGTCAGGAAAAGCTATTTGAACTTTTTTATCTGTTGCTTTTTTGGAAAAAATTGTTTGATATTTCATTTATCTTTTTTTTGCAAAAATATAATTTTTTTTCAATATTTTGAATTTTAATTAAGTATTCTTATAAATTCTTTGGTTCAGTATAAAACAGGATAACAAATTTGGAGAAGAAGATAAATAATTGTCAAAAAATAGTTCATAAAAATACAACATTAACACATCATTTTTTTAAATAAAAATAAAGTTTAAAAATAATTACTATATTTGTGAAATGTATAATTCTACTTTACGAAATTAAAATAAACACCAAAGGCTTGATAATCAAAAGTTATGCCCTTACAGGCAAGGCTATTGATTTCGCACCTTTGGTGCTTGCTTTTTTTATGCGTTGATACCTTGCCCTTACAGACAAG
>JAOZTW010000509.1 GCA_029938985.1 Bacteroidales bacterium
TTAATTTTATATATTATTGATAATCAATATAAAATGAAAGCAAAAACTTTAGTAAGAAATAATAATAAACCAATTTAGATAGTCATAAACGTAGGCTATAGACAATTGAGGTCTTTTATTTTTGCACCGTGTGTGCAAAATAAAATAGATAAAAATATTTGCTCTTTCAAAAGACTATATATTTCTCAAAATGAATAAGCCCTTGATTATCTATATGAGCCTAAAACAATTAAAAAATAATATGCCAATTAATAAATTTATAAAAATAGAAAGTCTCAGTGGAATATTGCTATTTAGTGCAACTATTATTGCGTTGATTTGGGCAAACTCTTCGTTTAGTCATATTTACGCATCACTATGGCAATCTAAAATAGGAATTGAAACACCAAATTTCCAACTGGTAAAACCATTAATATTATGGATTAACGATGGTTTGATGGCAATATTCTTTTTTGTAATAGGATTAGAAATAAAAAGAGAAATGCTGATAGGTCAACTGAACTCAATTAAAAAAATTTCATTTCCTGTTTTTGCAGCTATCGGCGGAATGTTAATACCTATTATTTTATTTTTTATACTCAATAAAAATACCGAAACAACTAACGGATGGGGAGTACCAATGGCTACTGACATTGCTTTTGCACTGGCGATTTTGAGATTGCTTGGTAACAGAGTGCCATTAGGTCTTAAAGTTTTTTTAACAGCATTTGCAACTATTGATGATATTGGTGCAGTTCTTGTTATTGCTATATTTTACAGTTCAAATGTCAGCTGGATATTATTGGTATATGCAGGAATTCTACTTTTCATTCTTTTTATTCTTTCATATAAAAATATATATATAAAATATTTAACGCTATTATTTGGCATTATTATTTGGTTTGTATTTTTAAAAGCAGGTATTCATCCTACAATTGCAGGTGTTTTATTAGCTTTCACAATACCTGTCAGACAAAAAATTAGCACCTCAAAGTATCTAATTAAAATAAGTAATATTGTAAGCAACATAAAAGAAAATGCTAACAATAAAAAATCAATTCTTTCAAAAAAACAAATAGCTAACATTGATAACTTAGAAGACTGGACAAGCAGAGTGCAATCTCCACTTCAACATCTTGAACATCGCCTTCATAACTGGGTAGCATACTTTATTATGCCTCTTTTCGCATTATCAAATGCTGGAGTAATATTTAGTTCAGATATGAACTTAGATTATTATTTAATTACTGTTATTGCTGTTTCTTTATTTTTTGGAAACTTAATTGGTGTTACTTTAATGTCTTTCATTGGAATTAAATTAAAACTAACAAAATTACCACAAAATGTTAACTTCTGGCAAATAATCGGAATTGCTTCATTAGGAGGTGTAGGATTTACAATGTCAATTTTTATTGCAAATTTAGCTTTTGTTGATAATCCTTCATTTATTGACTCCGCAAAAGTAGGTATTCTTGTCGGTTCTTTAATCGCTGGCTTAGTTGGGTATTTAATTTTAAGATTAAACAATAAAACAATAAAACAATAATAAAAATAGGCGTTTTTCACGGTAGTTTACACTGTTTTATAGGGACTCCCAGCTTGTGGAGGTCTATTACCGAGATGTGTATCAATTAGTTCTAAAATCCCAGATTTTTTAATCTCATTTATTATAAAATTTATTCCTCCAAAAGGATTAATTAGCTACCCACGTAAAGTTGTACATCGCTCTCGCACAAACAATTGTATATAAACTGTCGGCGTGGCTTTAAGCCACACCGACAGTAATTTATTGTCCAACTTTAAACGGGTAGCCAAAAAAAACATAACTTTCAGTACTTAAGTCTTAATATGCCTTAGATACTTAAGTGCTTAATCGTTTGTCGTTTATTAGTTGATATATACAATTATTTGATAAACCTCTATCTCCAACCTTACAGGTAACCGTTTTATTTGAAATATTTCATTTTTTTTTTTTTCATAAAAAAATTTTTTTTTCGTTCAAATTAAACTACTTTTACCAACCCATTTAAAAATTAATATTTCAAGTATAAACGATATTACAAATAAAGATTTTTTAGCATTGCTAATTAATCATAAACTACTAATAATTAATACTTAATAACTATGAATTTTGAATTATCAGAAGAACAATTAATGATTCGTGATGCAGCCAAAGATTTTGCAGAACGCGAACTACTTGCAGATGTAATTGAACGAGATACAAAATCTATTTTTCCGACCGAGCATGTAAAAAAACTTGCAGAACTTGGTTTTTTTGGAATAATGGTTGACCCAAAATACGATGGAAGCGGTATGGATGCAGTTTCGTATGTATTAGCTATTGAAGAAATATCAAAAATAGACTCATCTGTGTCTGTAATAATGTCGGTATGTAACTCACTTGTTAATTGGGGTTTAGAGCGTTATGGAACAGAAGAGCAAAAAGAAAAATACTTAAAACCTCTTGCAAGAGGAGAAAAAATTGGTGCTTTTCTACTTTCGGAACCAGAAGCTGGCTCAGATGCTACCTCGCAACGAACAACAGCCGAAGACAAAGGAGATTACTATCTTTTAAATGGTACAAAAAACTGGATAACAAATGCAGATAGTGCATCAACCTATATTGTTATAGCTCAAACTAATAGAGAAAAAAAACATAGAGGAATAAATGCGTTTATAGTAGAAAAAAACTCAGAAGGTGTAACTCTCGGACCACATGAAGACAAGATGGGTATGCGAAGTTCAGACACACACTCCGTGATGTTTAATGATGTAAAAGTTCCAAAAGAAAACAGAATTGGAGAAGACGGTTTTGGTTTTAAATTTGCTATGAAAACTCTTGATGGAGGACGATTAGGTATTGCAGCTCAAGCACTTGGAATAGCATCTGGTGCCTTAGAACGCTCTATTAATTATGCCAAAGAACGTAAGGCTTTTGGTACTGAACTATCTAATCATCAAGCAATTGCTTTTAAAATTGCAGATATGGCAGTAAAAGTTGAAAATTCAAGAAACTTATGTATGAAAGCCGCGTGGCTTAAAGACAATAACAAAGAATATGGATTGGCTACCGCTATGGCTAAACAATATTGTGCAGATATGGCAATGGAAATTACTACTGAGGCAGTTCAAATACATGGTGGTTACGGATATGTAAAAGAATATCATGTTGAAAGACTCATGCGAGAGGCTAAACTGACTCAAATTTATGAAGGAACTTCTGAAATACAAAAAATTGTTATTTCAAGAGCTTTGTTAAGATAAGGTTAAAAAATTATCAAATAAATGAAAAAGAAAAAATAACTAACACCAAAACTATTTGTTTATTTTATTTTTTAAAATTTAAAAAAGTCATTAAATAGCGAGAGATTTAATTACTTATTTATTTTAATTTAAAAAGGTAAAATAAACAATAAATTGGTGTTTTTTTTATTTTTTTATCACACAATGCAACTAAAATCATGTTTATAAAGTCTAATGTATATATTTATTATAATTACAGAAAATTAACATTTTTAATATTTCTTTTTTTGCAAAAATTGAAATAAAATACAAAAAATATCGTTTTCTTAAAAAACATTTGTAATATGGAAAAATTATATACAATACTATACACAATTAATAATTTTAATAGTAGTAATGAAGAGTTAATAAACACTGAAGAGCTATTAGATAAAAAAAGTAAATACAACAATAATGTATCTGGCATGCTAAGTAAAATTAGTTTTTCTCCAAGAAAAGAAGTTGTAGAAAATGTTTTGAATTTGTTTAAAACAGCTGAAGTCTATTAAAATATTTGTAAATAAATGGCATGTTTCAAAAGCATAAAGCTCTTTCGTATATTTTAGAATCGAAATTTACTATTGTAAATGAACTTTTTAAAATTTTAAAAAAGTAACAAAAATATTTGAAATTAAGAAACATGCCAAATAAATTAGTTTTTTGAAAAGAACAAAGTTTTGTTCAAATAAAAAAGCATTCAATAGTATTTTGAATGCTTTTTTTTTGTTAAAACACAATCTTAATTATATCTTTGCTATTTAAAAATAAAATTTAGTTACTGAAAATAAAATAACTTGTATCTTAAAGTTCCTTTTTTATTTTATTTACAAACTATCTATAATTATACTATTATATTGTTCAGGGTTTGTTCATAAAAAATAAAATCAGAATATAAAAGGCTTAATTTCATATCATTATAATTGACGATGTTTGATTATTCGTTTTTGTTCAACAAAAAAATAAATTATTAAGGGGTTACAGTTAAATATTGTGATGGAGTAAAAAAATTGTAATCCTTTTAAAAA
>JAOZTW010000510.1 GCA_029938985.1 Bacteroidales bacterium
TATAAATTATTGATAATCAATATAAAATGAAAGCAAAAACTTTAGTTATTTATTTATTATAATAAAAAGACCTTGATTATCTATATGAGCCTAAAAAATTTTTAGAGCAAAGCCCTAAAACTACAATAAGAATTAGATATTAAAATAAATAATTAACCAATTTAAGTGAGCTTATTTTTGACAATTCAATAAATATAATAATAAGGAATGATACAATTATTCAATGGTTCAATGATACAATTATAAACCAATAGATTAAAAAAATATAAATGTGTAAAAACTTTTGTATGGATACTTATCAAGATATTTGCATTTTTTTTTGAAGAAGATAAAATTCAAAAGAACAAGTTTAAATGGTTAATAGTTTGTTGATTTACAGTCAAATATTGTGATAAAATAAGGAAATTAGGTTTAGTAAAGTCAGCTCAATATTTGACTATAAACCATTATTTATTTTAATATGCCTACTGTTTTTTACATAAAATAATTAAACATAAATTAATACAATGAAAAAAAAATTAGATGCTTTTGCAGAACTACTTCATATAATGGACGAATTGCGAGAGAAATGTCCGTGGGATAAAGTTCAAACAATAGAAACATTGCGAACACTTTCGATAGAAGAAGTTTATGAACTTTCGGACGCAATAATAAATAACGACCTTGAGGGAGTAAAAGAAGAGATAGGAGATTTAATGTTACATCTGGTTTTTTATGCAAAAATAGGTTCTGAAAAAGGAGCTTTTGACATTACAGATGTACTTAAAGAAATATCTAAGAAGCTAATATTTAGACACCCTCATGTTTTTGGCGAAACCAAAGTTGAGAGTAAAGAACAGGTTTTACAAAATTGGGAGGAACTAAAACTAAAAGAAAAAGAAGGTATAAAAACTGTACTTTCGGGAGTTCCTACAAGTTTACCTGCTCTAATAAAAGCATTCCGTATTCAAGATAAGGTTAGTGGAGTTGGTTTTGATTGGGACTATAAGGAGCAAATTTGGGAAAAAGTTAGCGAAGAGATAAATGAATTTAAAGCAGAAGTTAATAAAAATGATACAGAAAAAATGGAAAAGGAATTTGGAGATATTTTATTTGCTTTAATTAATGTTGCAAGACTTTACGGAATAAATCCAGAAGATGCACTCGAAAAAACAAATCAAAAATTTATTAAAAGATTTAATTATTTGGAATCTAAAACGATAAAACAAGGCAAATCGTTACACGATTTAAACTTATCACAAATGGATGTTTATTGGGAAGAAGCAAAAAAATTAGAAAAATGATAAAATTAAGAACCATAGTAAAAATTCCAAAATATGAAGATAAAATTACTCATGCAGACAAAATTATGTTTATTGGCTCATGTTTTACCGAAAACATTGGAAACAAACTGCTTGAGTCGTTGTTTAAAGTTGATATAAATCCTTTTGGTATTCTTTACAACCCTGTTTCGATAAGAAATAGTCTTGAAATTTTGATTAATAAAAAAATCTTTAATTTAAAAGACCTAAACTTTTATAATGGTTTGTGGTATAGTTATTTTCATCATTCTAAATTTTCGCATAACAAACAAGATGTTTGCTTACAAAAAATAAATGAACAATTAAAAATTTCAAGTAATTTTTTAACTCAAATCAAATATTTATTCATAACCTTTGGTACAGCTTGGGTTTATAATTTGGCTCATTCAACGCAAACGGTTTCAAATTGTCATAAAATACCTGACAGAAATTTTAATAGAAAATTACTTACTACAGAAATAATAATTAGTAATTATGAGCAATTAATTAAACTTTTTAATACAATTAATCCAAATTTAAAAATTATTTTTACTGTTAGTCCTGTACGTCATTTAAGAGATGGAGCAATTGAAAACCAACGTAGTAAAGCAATATTATTACTTGCTATAAAACAAATAATAGAGCAATATAAAAATACATATTATTTTCCTGCCTACGAAATTGTTATGGACGATTTGAGAGATTATCGTTTTTACGAATCAGATTTAACTCATATAAATTATACGGGTATTAATTACATTTGGGAACAATTTGGAGAAACTTTTTTCACAAAAGAAAATAGACAAAAAAATTACAAGGCTCAAAAACTTTTTAAAAGTATAAATCACAAACCTAACAAACCGAAATCGGAAGAATATGCTATTTTCAGAAAAAAAACACTTGAAAAAATTAAAAATTTTTATTTAGGAATTGAATAATAAATAAACTCTTAAATTACTATGCTATTGTGTTTTAAAACTTTGTTTTTTCACAAAAAAATATTTATGGTGTATTAAAACCAAAAAAAAAATTAAAAAGTTGTCTTTTTTTTTGTTGGTTAATATTTTAATTTTACCTTTGCAACAGCAAAAGAGAACAAATACTGATTCAATAGCTCAGCTGGTAGAGCATTTGCCTTTTAAGCAAAGGGTCCTGGGTTCGAATCCCAGTTGAATCACTCTAAGCACAAAGCCTTTACAGAAATGTAAAGGCTTTTTTTATTTGAGGTTTACATACAATTTACATACATTTTTTACTTTAAAATAGGGAATTACTGGATTATTTAATTTGTAAATTATTTAAATCGAAAATAATATTTTTTTTTTTATTTAGGGTTAAAAAAAAATGGATTAGTTCAAAAAGTTAGGATAGTATTGTATTATTAATTTATAGAACTTCTTGTTTTATTTTAAAACATATACTTTAGTTTAATTTCAACATTTCCATAATTATCTTTATTTTTAGTTATAAGTGAAAGCATAGAGTGTTTATAGTGTTTGTTTGGAATAATAAGAGATGTGTTTATTCCGTAAGCTATTCCAATTTTAAATTTTTTCTTTATACTAAATGAATATGATGGAATAACAATACCATTAGTTCTAAAATTTAAACCTATTTCAATTACTTTATTTAAATTTTCACTTCCCTTATAAGCACAAAATTTAAGAATAAGAATATCATGCGGATAATAAAAATTTGTACTATTTAATGAACGTAAAAAAACTTTAAAAGCTATGCCAATTGTAGATATTTTATTATTTTGAGAATTAAATAAACGAACATTTTTTCGTTTTAATATTTCAAAACCTCCACTATAAAAAAATAAATATTTATTTATTAAATAAGGTTCACTATTTAAAAAGCTACTTTCAAGTGTGTTTACAGTAAAAACGCCTAAATTCCAAGTAATCTTTGTTGGACGTATATTACTTCTTTTTACTTTATTGTACAAAAAGAATCCAATATTTGCGTCAAATTCTTTATAAGTATTTATACTGTTATTTAAAATAGGATCATTTGTTTGATTTAATATTAGATTTTTTTCATCAATAAATATCTGTGAATAAGTAGGTTCAAATCCAAGTGAGAGAAACCAACTACTCTTTAATATTTCGTTTAATTTGATATGAATGGAAACAGGTACACCAATATAATGCTCTTTAAAATTTCCAAAATTAAATTTTTGTAAATTTACACCATAATTAAAGCGAGTTTTTTTTCTTTTTCCAGTATTTATTCCTCCTTTATATGAAAAAAAACTCAAGCTTGGACTTCCTTTAAAACCAATATATTTTTTTTGATAAGATAATAAAATACAATTGTTTGCAGACTGTGTAAAAGCTGGATTATTAAATTGGTTGATTAAAAAACTTTCATAGATACTTGATTGAGCTAAACAAATGTTGAAACTCCCTAAAAATACTATTATTCCTATAATTATTTTTTTATATATAACCATCCTCTATAAATTTTGTTGTTAATAACTATTTTGTATAAATATATTTCCTGCGATTTCACTTCATTACCATCTTTTTTTATTCCATTCCAAAAATTTTCAGAAGACTTATATACTTCAACAGCATATTCGTCAAAAATTGTTATAGATGTATTGTCTTGTGTGCTGAGTCCACTAATATAAAAAACATCATTAAATCCGTCATTATTTGGAGTAAAACAACTTGGTATTTGAAATTCTGAAATTTCTACTATTTCAACATAACCATCAGTAATTTCATTTGAAATATTATTTTCATTTACATAAAACTCTGAAAATGTTATTTCACTGAAATCTCCTACTGCACCTATAGCAGTGAATTCTAAAATACAAATAGTCTCAAATTCTGTTATAGGAATTTTTGTAGCCCAAAACACATAATGACACAATCCTTGTTCTTTTAAGTTATAGATGTCATTATAGTGGTTTTCAAGTAATAAATTTGAAATCCGTTTTTCAAATATCAAAAGTGCCAAGCGATAATGAGATGCGAAAAGTCA
>JAOZTW010000987.1 GCA_029938985.1 Bacteroidales bacterium
GAAAAAAAACAAGCAGAACAAGAAAAAAAACAAGTAGAACAAGAAAAAAAACAAGTAGAACAAGAAAAACATGACGAGAAGATAAAAAGAGAGAAAGCAGAGCAAGAAAAACAGAAAGCAGAGCTAAGCTCCGAAATAATGAAACTAAAATTTATTAATAAGTTAGATAATGAAACTATTGCACAAAAATTAGAAATATCAACACAATATATTGAAAAAATATTAAATTTATAATACTGAAATACAGACAATAACAAACTTATTTTAAAAACATGATATTTATCATTGTTTAATGGTTTTTTTTTTTATGTATTTGCAGTCTGAAAATAAAGGAGTTACAAATCGTGTAGATTCTTGATAATTAGATAAATAGAATATTAATTTCATTAAAAAAACTTAAAAAAATGAAAAACTTACGAATTTCTTTTATTTTATCGGCAGTAATTATTACCTTTGCTGGAGGAATGTTTTTTAGTAGTTGCGAGAAGGAAAATACTTTGGAGGATAATACAAACAATAGAGAAGCAAATATTGAAGCGGTAGAAAATGTAGAAAACTATGATAACCTTACCGTAGCAGATATGCCACAGTTAGAGGTACGAGAAGGAGTGTTATTTTTTGAGGATAAAAATCAATTCCTAAAAGTTATTTCAATTATAGAATTAATGACTGTAACTGACCGTGCAAATTGGGAAAAAAAAATAGGTTTTTTATCACAAGCAAGAATTTTTGAACAAATAATTGAAGCAGAATTGGAACATGACGCACCTTATGAAAATCTATCAGAGACTGAAATAAAAAATATAAAAATAATGCCTCCTTTACATTCGGACTTATATTATACATATCTAAAATCAAATTTAATAAATGAAACTAATCAAGGTACAGATGAGGAATTTTATGAATTATCACTTTTTAATCCTTGTGTTGCACACATTGTAAATACTGATGGTATTTATATGATAGGAAATTCAATATTCCAGATTACAGATATTTCAGAAAAAATATTAGAAAATGGAGATATTTCAATGATTGACAAATTGAAATTGGCAACTAAAACAAATGAAAATATAAAAGTATTTTATGCTAATAATAACAACAGGGTTTGTTCATAAAAAAATAAGACTTAATTAAGCCGCTGTTTTTCTTTAAATTAATAACTAAAGTTTTTGCTTTCATTTTATATTGATTATCAATAATTTATAAA
>JAOZTW010000511.1 GCA_029938985.1 Bacteroidales bacterium
CAAAAAAAATATTAAGGTAGTAAAATTTTATTTGTAAAACATAAAAAACACATTGGTTTTCAACCGAATTTCATTTTTAAAATTTAAAACTATAGCTTATTGAGGGGATTATAGGGAAGAGAGATTGTTGATAAAGTTTGTAAGTGTTATTTTCATATTTTAAAAATAAGTAGTATGGATTTTTTCTATTATAAACATTGTAGATACCTATACTTAATACTCTTAGACCTCTTTTTTTCTTTTTTTTAAAATTAATTCCTAGATCTAATTTGTGGTAGGCGGGTAAACGATGGTTATTTCTTCCGTTGTATACATGCACTTCATCTGTACTATATATTGCTCCTGTTTCATTAGAGTTATAATAATCGAAATTAATTAAATCGTATCTCGCTTTAGCAAGTGTTGTTAAATTACCTGTTGAATATACCCATGTTGCAGAACAAGAAATTTTTTTATTTATTTTCTGAATAAAAACAATTGCAATATCATGAGTTCTATCATATTTGTATAGATATGGTTCACCTTTGTTAATTTCTTCAAATTGTCTTTCAGAGTGAGAAATATAATATGAAATCCAACCTGTAGTTGAACCTTTATTTTTACGTAGTAAAAACTCTGCTCCATAACTTTTACCAACACCATCTGTAGCTACTTTATTTTGCCAATTTTCTGTTGCGTCAAATAATATAGCCCCTTCTTTGTAATCAATTAAATTGTCAAAAGATTTATAAAAAGTCTCAAAACTAAACTCAATATTATTATTGGAAAAAGATTTTACAAATGCTAATGAATATAAATTTGAATTTTCTGGTTTAATTTTTTTTGTTGATGGTACCCATAAATCTGTTGGTAATCCTGCCCCTGTGTTTGAAAGCAGGTGTACGTACTGGGTCATATATGAATATGAAGTTTTAAACGAGGAGGTTTTATTAAGTTTTATGTTGCTGATAAAACGAGGTTGAACTGAAAAATAAGAGTTGGTTTTTAAATGATATGAAGAAAAATGAAATCCAATATTAAATGAAATCTTCTTGTGTATTTTAATCTCATCTTCGAAATACGCACTATTTTCAAATGAATATATATTGTCTGTCTTTAAAGTTGTAGAGGAGTTGTTGGGAGTGTTAATAATGTATTTAGTTTTTGTAATACTGGGCATAAATGTATGAAAAATAATTGATGCCCCAAATTTTACTTTATTATTATTATTTGCATAAAAGTCAAAATCAATTTTTGAAATAATATCATTAACGCCTGAGGAAAAAGAATAGAGACTTTCATAATTTATTTTATTATCTATTATATTCTTATTAATAGAGCTTGATTTTGTTCGATAAGAAAATTGAGTATAAGCTATAGTAAAATTACTGTATAATTTTTTGTTATGTTTATGATTTAATTTAATACTAATAAGTAAATTTCCCCAATTAATATTATCTTTATTTTTATATTCAATATCATTGTAAGCCAAAGTTTCGTTGTAAAAAACATAATCATTTCCATTATAAAAACTAAAAAATAATTGTTTTTTTTCTGAAAATTTATGATTTATTTTAGTATAGATGTCATAAAATGTATATCCAGAAACAATATTATCATTTTGGAGCATATCTGCATATCTTGTTAAGATATCTAAATTACATCTTCTTATTGAAAAAATAAAAGATGTTTTATTTTTTTTAATAGGACCTTCAAATAATAGTTTTGTGGATAAAATTCCTATCGAAATTATTTTATTATATTTTTTCTTATTACCATCATTCATTCTAATATCAAATACAGAAGAAATTCGTCCACCATATCTTGCAGGAAAGCCACCTTTGAGAAGTTTTGTGTTTTTGATAACATCTGGATCAAAAACAGAAAAAAAACCACCAATATGGTTTACATAATATAATGGTATATCATCAAGAAGTATTAAGTTTTGGTCTGGACTACCACCCCTTACGTGCAAGCCAGTAGCTCCTTCAGAGCCAGACTGCACACCTGGCATTAACAAATAGGCTTTCATTATATCATTTTCACCTGTTAAACTTGGTAGCGTTTTTAATTGATTTATTGTTATTTGATGTGTACTTATTTCTGTTCTATTCTCTATTCTATCATATTTATTTGCAATAATTTCAATATTTGTTAATGTATTATTTTGTTCTAGAAATATATTTTTATTTAAATTTTCTTTAACCTCAATAAGAGTGTCGATGCTTTGATAGCCAACAAAAGAAAATTTTAATTTAACTTCTTGATTTGCCAAAAAAGAGATACTATAAAACCCAAAATTGTTGGTACATGTTGAAATATTTAAATTTTTATCATATACATTAACTCCAATTAAATGTTCTCCTGTTTTAATATCTTGTACATATCCACTTATTGTATAAGTTTGTGATAGTAGTTGATTAATACTAAAAATCAATATTATTATTATTATGTTTTTTTTCATTTAGTATTATTTATGCTTTATTCAACTGTAAATTTAACTGTATCCTGGTTGTAGCCAACAAAAATACCTAGTCCATTTTCAATATTTGAGTAAGCTTCAATTGGTTCTCCATTAAATAATGTCCCTATTATATCTTCCGAAAGTGTTTGATTATAAGAATGTCGTGTCCAATATTTACGATACAAATAGTAAGACCTACTAGTACTGCGTAGAATAACATAGAGGTCAGATAACGGTAGATATTCACCATCTATAGTACGTGAGCTTCCTGCAATAAACTTAACCTTAATTTCAAAAATACGACCATTAAATAAAATATCAGAAAAAAATAATGAATTTGGATAATACGCTTGGTCTCCTTCATTGATAATAGTTATATTTGATGTTTCAATTTCTGTAATATATTGTCTTGAAATATTGTCATCTTTGCTATATAATATTATTTCATAATAATTTAATATTTCTTGGGGGTCAGAAAATGAAATAGTTGCTTCAAAATATGGTTCATTAAACTCGTTAAAACCTACGGGGACTAATAAAGTAGCAGATTCTATTAATACTTTTTCAGGTATTGTATCAATTGCAATGCATGTTGTATAGTTTAAATCTGTTACTTCAATTTTATATTGTTTTTGTGTTTGGAGATTATAATTTGTTGTATAACCTCCATTAATATTTTTTTGTAAAGTTGCAATAAAAACATTATCTTCAAATAATTCAATTTTTGAATTCAAATTCTCAATATTTATTTCTGATAAAGATTGTGTAGTGCTAACAAAAACTTCAATGTCTTGTTCGGTTGCAATAATTGAATTTACAACTAATACTGGTTCAATACTATCCAATTCTAACTCAATAGGTTTACTACATGATGTTATTATTAAAAGAATATAGAATAATTTCTTCATTTTATAAAATATTAATGTATTTAAATAGTTTATGTAATTATTTACTCTATATAATGATTTTTTAAATGCAATAAAAATATATTGTTTTTAAGAAAATATTTTTAAGAAGTTCGTAAAAACTTTGCATACAACGTCTTTACTAAATTATTTTTATCTAATTTTTTATTTTTCTATCAAGTAAAAAAAACATCATGTAGAATAGTAATTATTATAATATATAAGGCATATTTAATGAATTGTTAAAAACAAAAATAACTTTGTTTAAATTATTCATTTTAATATGCCTAAAATTAAATATTTTATATTTGTTGAACATACATATTATCTCTGTTTAAAATAGATAATATTAAAAAAAGTGAAAGTTATATTTGAATAAATCTGCACAACCTCCACGGTTCGTTTGCAAAATAGTTAAAAACTCAATGTAGCAGTTAAATTATCTGAACTTCCACTTCGGGTAGCCGACCAACTACCAGAGGACATATAAGGATTAATATAGTTAGCATAATAAGTCCAATATGTTCCCGAAGGAGCTCCACTACCAGTAAATGGTGATACACTTTTATCAAAATCAGCACCCCAAGAACTTCCACTATGTGAACGGCTTCCATATAAAACACTATTCCAGTTACCTCTTAGTGAAAAATTAGTTCCTCTGTATCTCCATTTTCTACACCAATTTCGTTCTTGACACTTAACGGATATTTTATGCCATATTTTAAATTGATTTGCAGGTATATTTATCAAATATGAATGATAATAAAGTAAAACCTTTATTCTTTTTTCTCCTTTTTTTCCACCTCCACTACTTACCCAACCTGACTGCTGATTAATATAAGTATAATACCCCTTGTTATTATCAGGGTTTGTTCATAAAAAATAAAATCAGAAAATAAGAAGCTTATTTTCAA
>JAOZTW010000512.1 GCA_029938985.1 Bacteroidales bacterium
TCATTTACAAAGGTAAACTTTAATTCTAAT
Organism: Bacteroidales bacterium; assembly: GCA_029938985.1. Classification (GTDB taxonomy): domain Bacteria; phylum Bacteroidota; class Bacteroidia; order Bacteroidales; family JAOZQN01; genus JAOZQN01. The sequence continues at coordinate 31 of JAOZTW010000512.1, forward strand.
ATTTCAAAAAAGCCTTGAACTTGAGGCTCGTGAAAAACGCCAATTTATTGTTACTTTTTTTTGTATTTTTCTTGAAAATCTAAAACTTCTTGCGATAAAACATTTAATTTTTCAAGTTCTTCTAAACTAACAGTTGGCAAACCGTTGTTTTGCATCAATATTTCAGTAACAAAAGCAGCAGTAATTTTTGCATCTTCTTTGCTCTCAAAAGTAAAACGTCCATTTACTGTTGGTATAACAGTTTGATGTATAAATGTTTTTCCATTTATTAATATATCATATCCCCAACCTCCATCATCTGTTTTAAAAGCTTTAGTCGTAATAGTATCAATATTAATTTCTTCTTTTGTGTTCGTTTCTTTTACTTCATTTGAATTACTATTTTTATTATTTTCAATATTACATGAAAAAAAAGCAAAAAACGATATTATTAGAACTAAATAAATTATATTTTTTCTTTTCTGCATTTTAAATTATTTTTTAGATAAAAATTTGGCGTTTTTCACGAGTGTCAAGTTCAAGGCTTTTTTGAAATATTAGAATTAAAGTTTACCTTTGTAAATGAACATTTTGATATTTCAAAAGTAACGAAGAAATTGATACTCGTGAAAAACGTCAAAAATTTTAACTCTAATGTGAAAAACACAGCTTCCAGCATAATTTAATTAGCTGAAAGTGTGTTATTTCTGCGTTTTTCACGAGTATCAATTTTTTCGTTACTTTTGAAATATTATAATGCTCATTTACAAACGTAAACTTTAATTTTAATATTTCAAAAAAACCTTGAGCTTGGCATTCGTGAAAAACGCCGTTTTTTCTTTTATCAATTTTAATTATAATAATTTATCTTCTTCCACTGTTTGAACTACCTCGGCTATTAGAGCTACCTCTACTATTTGATTTTGAACTATTATTTTTTTTAGAAGAACTTGTATTTGTTCTACTACTATTTCCTTTTGACGAATTATTATTTCGTGAGGAATTAGTTCTTGTACTACTATTGTTTCTTGACGAAGTGCTACCTTTTGAAGTATTTGTTCTATTATTGCTATTGTTTCGTGAACTATTATTATTATAAGAATTGTTATTTCTTGATGAATTTGTATTAGTTCGAGAACTATTATTATTTTTAGAAGAATTTGTATTAGTTCGTGTACTTGAATTATTGCGACTACTATTGTTATTATTCGTTCTTGTACTTGTGTTGTTGCGAGTAGTATTGTTATTGTTAGTTCTTGTAGTTGTGTTGTTAGTACGAGTAGTAGTATTACTGTTGGTTCTTGTATTAGTATTATTTCCTCTATTATTTGAATTAGTTCTTGTTACAGTGTTATTTGAGTATCTATTTGAACGAGAATTTGTGTTTGAATTTGTGTTTGTTCCGCTTCTGTTAGTACTTCTTGTATTATACGAATTGTTGTAATAAGAGTTATTATTATAATAAGAATTATTTCTATTATAGTAAGAGGTATTATTTCCATAGTAACCATCGTTATATCCATTGTAATAACCATTGTTATAGCCATTATTGTATCCGTGATTGTAGCCATGTCTATGATGATTGTGCCCCCACCAGTTATGATGATGGTGGTGATGATGACTATAAGCATAATACCTATTATGAGAATAATAAGAAGGATAGTAGTTTCTGCTATACACCACGTCCCAGCCATTGTAAGAAGAATAAACTAAAGAATAACGAGAACCTGTATAATAGTAAGGAGAATAATATGAATTGCTTTCTATAACTACAACAGGATTATGAAAACGACGTATTCTTGTTGAATAAGAATTATTGTCATCAATAATAATATATGTTGCGTCATCGTTATAATTATTATTTGAATAATTATCATCTTCGTAGTAATAATCTCCGTCTGATTGTGCATAAGTAAATAATGCTCCTGTTAGTAATAAAACTAATAAAATAATTGATTTTTTCATAATTTGGTTCTCCTTTTTTTAAAATTAATATTTATAAATTGATAAAAAAATACGGCGTTTTCATAAGTGTAAAGAACAAGGCATTTTTATTTTTTAAATACTGCAGTTTACTTATTGTAAATGAGGATTTTAAAATAATCAAAATAACGCAGTAATTTGCATTTATGAAAAATGCCAAAAATACCAATTTTGTCTGTCTTTACTTTCATATACGATGTTTTAGTATTAAAGTTCGCAAATATAATCTTATTTAATTTATTTTAACAATAAAATAAAAATTTTTTAGTTTATAAACTAAAAAAAGACCATTTTCTTAACAAAATATCAAAATATAAGAAAAAAAATATTTTTCAATACTCTTATATTCAGACATTAATCAATTAATTTATAAATATTAATTAACATTACACTTTTTATTTATTTATTTTTTGTTTTTTTGCAAATCAAAATTTTAATTTTAACACAATATATAATGGCTAAAAAATTAACAAAACAATCTGACAATTATTCTAAATGGTACAACGAATTGGTTGTAACAGCAGGACTTGCAGAAAATTCTGCTGTACGTGGCTCAATGGTAATTAAACCTTATGGCTTTTCTATATGGGAAAGTATGAAAACTGAACTTGATTATCAATTTAAACTTACTGGACACGAAAATGCTTATTTTCCGCTTTTTATACCCAAATCATTTTTAAGTAGAGAGGCATCTCATGTTGAAGGTTTTGCAAAAGAATGTGCGGTTGTTACTCATTATCGTCTAAAAAACGACCCAAATGGCAAGGGAGTAATTGTGGACGAAAATGCAAAGTTAGAAGAAGAATTAATTGTACGACCAACCTCAGAAACAATAATTTGGAGTACTTTCAAAAATTGGATACAATCATATAGAGACTTACCACTATTAATTAATCAGTGGGCAAACGTGGTACGTTGGGAAATGCGAACTCGTTTATTTTTAAGAACATCAGAATTTCTTTGGCAAGAAGGACATACTGCTCACGAAACCCAAAAAGAAGCAATTGACGAGGCAGAATTAATGCTTAATGTTTATAAAAATTTTGCAAAAGATTTTCTTGCAATTCCTGTTTATACGGGAATAAAATCGGAGTCCGAAAAATTTGCTGGAGCAGATGTTACATACTGTATTGAGGCACTTATGCAAGACGGAAAAGCCTTACAAGCAGGAACATCGCATTATTTAGGTCAAAATTTCGCAAAAGCATTTGATGTAAAATATCAAACCAAAGCAGGAAAACAAGAATATGTTTGGGCAACTTCTTGGGGCGTTTCTACAAGACTAATAGGTGCATTGATTATGGCTCATTCAGATGATAAGGGATTGGTACTACCTCCAAAACTTGCTCCAATACAGGTTGTTATAATTCCTATTTATAGAAAAAAAGAACAATTAGAAGAGGTGTCTGAAAAAGTAAATAATATAGTTAAGCAACTGCAAGCCAAAGGTATTAGAGTAAAATTTGATAAAAACGATAATCAAAAACCTGGTTGGAAATTTGCGGAATACGAACTAAAAGGAGTTCCTATTCGTTTGGCAATTGGACCAAGAGACCTAAAAAACAACACCATAGAACTTGCAAGAAGAGACACTTTTGAAAAAACAACATATTCGCAAGATAACTTAGTCGAAGAAATAGAAAAACTGTTAGAAGAAATTCAACAAAATATTTATAATAAAGCAGTTAAGTTTAGAGAAGATAATACACATACTGTTGATGATTTTGCCGAATTTAAAAATATTATTGAGACAAAAGGAGGATTTGTATTTGCACATTGGGACGGCACAGCCGAAACAGAAGACAAAATAAAAACAGAAACCAAAGCTACAATTCGCTTTATTCCAATGGAAGATGGAGAAATAGGAAAATGTATTTACACAGGAAACCCATCTACCAAAAGAGTTTGTTTTGCAAAAGCTTATTAAGCAAAATTGGCTACTCTCTTAACCTGAATAATGCTGATTTTAAACGATTTTTTGTAGTTGCAAATTTATCTGTAACTACAAAAAGTAGGCTACCCACGTAAAGTTAGACAAAAAAAAAACTTTGACAATGTTTTTTCACTTTGTCAAAGTTGTGGCTACCCCGAATATATTGCAAATTACAACTTTATAATTATAAAATCCAACCTTAGGTGGGTAGCTCAAAAGTACAATCTATATTAATTTTTGATATTAACATTTTTTTCAAACATAATCACTCAATCTAAGTATAAGGCATATCAAAATAAATAATTAACCATTTAAACTTGTTCTTTTGAATTTTA
>JAOZTW010000513.1 GCA_029938985.1 Bacteroidales bacterium
ACATTATTCCTTATAAACAAGATTTGCAAGAAGCAATTTTTAATGAAAAACAAACAATTATAGAAAATTGTCTTTTTGGAGTAGATATTAACCCAAATTCAGTGAATATATGCCGTTTACGGTTGTGGATAGAATTATTAAAACATACTCATTATACAAACGAAAGCAATTATTCCGAATTAGAAACCCTGCCGAATATTGACATAAATATAAAACAAGGTAATTCTTTAATCAGTAATTTCGGAATAAATGGTAATGGTTTGGCAAATGGACAATCGCAAAAAATTAAACTTGCCACACAAAAATACAAAGACCAAGTAATTTTATATAAATCAACCGATAACAAAAAAGTTAAAAAAGATGTAGAAAATAAGATTGCAGAAATAAAAGATATGTTTTCAAATGTTGTGCGTCCGCTTGATAAAGATTACAAATTACTAAAAGAAAAAGAAGCAAAACTTGGCGAAATGCCTATGCTTTTTACACAAGCCGACAAAGGTAACTGGGAGCAACAAAGAGCAAAACTACAATTTGAAATTGAGAAATTAAATAAAAATTTAGAACAAAAACGTAAAACAATTTATCAGAATGCTTTTGAATGGCGATTTGAATTTCCTGAAGTATTAGACGAAAATGGAAATTTCATTGGTTTTGATGTGGTTATTGGAAATCCTCCGTATATCAGTTTTCAATCAAATATTCTGGCACATAGAGAAACTGAATATTATTCAAATAATTATCAATGTGTATATAAAATTTACGATACATTTGCATTATTTATAGAAAAAGCAATGAATTTAATAAAAACGGGAGGATTACTTACCTATATTTGTCCAAGCGTTTTACTAATGAACAATTCATATACAAAACTACGTAAATTTATAACAGACAAAGGAGAGATTATAAATATTATTAATTGTGGAGATAGAGTTTTTGATGAAGCAGTTGTTCCTACAATCATTTTTACGTTTGCAAATAGTAGCATAAATAATTCTATTCAAACGTATTTAGTTAGGAACAAAAAATTTATTTATCAACATGAAATAAAGTTCAAGACTTTTAAAATAAATGCAGAAAAAGGTTTTAATTTATTGTTGTCCCCTAAAAATACCAAAATACTAAACAACTTTGATGAATTACAGACATTAGACAATTTTTTACAAATAAGAGAAGCAATAAAAACAGGTAATGATAAAAAATTTATATCAAAAATAAAGAGGAAAAATTATTATCCAATTATTACAGGAAAAGAAATGAACAAATATTATACAAAGCAAACAAAATTTATAAAATATGACACTAAAAATCTAAGTCGTCCAACAAAGCTGTCATTTTATCAGCAACCTAAACTTTTTATAAGACGTGTTGGTTCGGATATTCGAGCTACTTTTGATGATACGAATTTACTTTCAACGCACGTTTTGTATATTGGCTTATTAAAATCAAATAAAATTGAATTAAAATATTTGTTAGCATTATTAAACAGTAAATTAATTAATTGGATTTATAATATAAAATATCCGAAAAAAGGTAATGTTTTTCCCGAAATTAGAATAGGAAATTTACGAACTATGCCTGTTTTACTTGCTACTAAAAATCAACAAAATGATATTATAGACATAGTTGATAAAATAATGAAACAAAAAACGGATAAGCAAAACACAACTAAACTCGAAAACAAACTTGACAAAATAGTTTATAAACTCTATGGATTATCAAAATCAGAAATAACTGAAATAGAAACATTTTATGGATAAAAACGAAAAAAGAGAAGAACTTAACAGGACAAAAAAAGTTCCTAAAGATTGTGATGAAAATATTTTGAAGATTTCGAGGTGGTTAAAAATATTTTTTGCACTTTCTTGAATATTTTCTCTACCTTTGTAGCTGTGTCAGAAATTACATTTCAAACAAATTAAAAATATCCACATTTAAAATATAATTATTAAGTTTGTAGCAAAAACAAAAGATGAAAATAAAGAAAAAAAGAGCTTATAGAATCGTTAAATAAAACATTCAGAAAAGAACAAATTAACTAAATAAAATAATATGATAACACTACAACAACAAACAGAACAACGACTTATGAGTTATGTTTCAAATTTTGGTGGAAATTATGATAATATGATAACCAATATATTGTCTTATCGCATTTCTCAATTACAAAAAACGGTTAAATCAATAAAAATTGATTTACAATATTTTGAAAAAAAATATGAAATGCCAACTTCTGTTTTTTATGAAAAATTTGAAACAGGTAAACTTGGTGATAAAAATAGTGATTATTACCAATGGAGTGGAGAATATGAAACATTTCTTGATTATCAAAAAGAACTAAAATATTTGCTATGATAAATGATTATTTTATTCTATTTGAACAAACAATAACAGATTTTTCAATTATTCAAAAACAAAAAATTGAAAAACAACGAAAAGATTTTGAATTTGGTATAATCAAAGGCAAATTATTTTTTGAATACGGAAGTATGGAATTTATTGAAGTTATTAGATTTATATCCAAAAAATTTGTAAAAATAAAATACAAATATCACTTTATGGATAACAATAACAAAATGATATTCAGATATGATAATGTGAAACACCATCCTTATATCAAAACATTTCCACACCATAAACATGTAGCCGAACAAATATTGCCAACTAAAGAACCTGATATTTTTACGGTATTAAAAGAAATACAGAAAATTATTAGAACAAAACAACCTTAACAATGACAAAGAAGATTTTAATACTTTCTTACTTATAATTTGCTTTTATAATTGTACAAACTTGTGTATGGAGGCGTTGATTGATAACCTTTTTACTGTTAATTGACATTGTACAAAAAACAAATAACGGCAAGAAGTTACTCCAGTTAAAGCCACAATTGAAACTAAATAAAAAATAAACTGAACAAATTTTATGATTTGTAAAATAAATTATTATTTTCGCAGTTGAAAACTTAGTGAAAAAGAAAAAATAAGTAACTCCAACCCACAACTTTATTTTGCCCTTTTACGGCTTTGAAAAACACTTAAATAGCTCACTATTATGCGTTTATTATCAAATTGTAAAAGAACAAAAAAGACGCATTTTGGAGCAAATTATTATTTCTTTTTTACTTAGGCAAATCACAAATAATAATTAACCTTATGCACTTGTTATTTTAAGCTTTAACGGCTTCAAAAAACACTCAAATATTCCCGATATTATCGCATTTTTAATTGTTAAAGCTTAAAAATACCTGCGTACAAATAGGCTAATTGTGAATAGCCTTAATAACAAAATAGAGATATAAAAAAATCGTAAAAAAAATAACATTATGAATGCAACATTTAATTTTCCAATTGATTCTTTAAATATTGAATTAATAAAAAAAATACAAGCATTATTTTCAAATAATGCAACTATTGAACTCACTATAATTGATAACATACAAAGCGAAACCGACTATTTGTTATCAACTCCAGAGAACAAAAGAATATTAAAAAAATCAATTAAACAATTGAATAGCAATAATTTAGTAACAAAAACTCTTGATGAATTAACAAAATGATATATTTTACAAAAGAAGCATGGAAACATTATAATTATTGGCAAAAAAATGATAAGAAGAAAATTAAAAAAATAAATGACCTAATAAAAGAATGTCAACGAACTCCTTTTGACGGAAAAGGTAAACCAGAAGCGTTGAAAGAAAACCTACAAGGATTGTGGTCTCGCCGAATAGACAATGTAAATAGATTTGTTTATAAATATGATAATGAAATATTGTATATTGTTTCTTGTAAATTTCATTATAAAGAAAACTAAAAATATATGAAAAAATAAAATTATTCTAAAATATTAAAAAAAAGCGTTTAGCTTATTTTTTGCTTTCAAAATCTACCAAATTTTAACTTTGACAAGAAATAAGACGCATGCTCACACTTATAGCGTGGGCTGTTCTTATTTGTCAATGTAGGTTTTTTGTAGAACTTTGAAAGCAGATAAGAGTTACAGTTCCCACGCTTTTTTATTAGTTTTGTGAAAAATTGAATAGTTAAAAACAAAAATAACTTCATTTAAATTTGTCAATTATTTATTTTAATATGCCTAATGTGAAAACACCAACCTTATATCAAAACATTTCCACACCATAAACATGTAGCCGAACAAATATTGCCAACTAAAGAACCTGATATTTTTACGGTATTAGGCATATCAAAATAAATAATTAACCAATTTAAGCGATGTTATTTTTATTTTTACCAATTCAAT
>JAOZTW010000514.1 GCA_029938985.1 Bacteroidales bacterium
AATAAAAATAACATCGCTTAAATTGGTTAATTATTTATTTTAATATGCCTTAATTTGAAACATGCCAATAATTTTCAAATAAAATAGATTATTTATTATTCTTTTTTTAAACTTATTTTAATAATTTTGGCTTTATTTATGTAGTAAAGTAATTCAAATGATACTTAAAGTCGTATTTGAGCTACTTGTTATTTTATATTCACTACCTAATAAAGTAAATTAATGAAAAATTTATCTGTAACAATAAAAAATATTTACAACGATATTGATTGTAATATTTGTGAACGAACTTCTTGTGGGAGCTGTTTAAATTCTATTAGACAAAGTTTGGAATATATTTGCTTGTTTACTTGCGATTACTATAATATACCATTAACACGAAAGACAAAGAAAGGTAATGTTGTTGATAATGACAATCCTACACTTGGTGATATGACTCCTCTTATTGAAAAATATTTCAAAAAAAACAATGTTTTGTGGAGCAAAGAAATAGGAACTCATATTGGTTCTGTTTGGACTTTTGGAAATCTTGGTTCACACGCACAAAAAAGTAGTTTAATTAATAATGCTAAAATAAATAAAGTAACTATTGCAAACGCACTTAACTCAATGTGTGTTGTTACTGAATGGTTTTTTAATCATTATGGTTTACCAAGTCCATTGGATGAACACTTAGATACCAGTAATTCAAATATTTCGAACCACGAAAAAGAGCAAAATAAAGAATTTAACGAAAAAACAAACGAACTTTTTACGAAGCTTGCTAATTTGCAATTAAAATATCAAAATATTGAAACTGAATATTTTAATGAAGCAAATAAAGCATTTGACGACATTTATTTCGACGATTTAATAGAAGCCATAGAATCGGGACAATGCGTGTTGTTTATCGGTCAAGATTTGAGCGTTGACGACAACAATATCTCCTTGCACGAAAAGTTTTTTAAAAGAATCAGTCGTCGCCGAATTGAATATAACCAAAAAGATGGTTTGTTTATGCCAAAATCAGAAAAGCAAATAGAACTAAAGGCTTTGAATTATTATAATAAAAAATTTAATGATGATAATAAAATAGGAAATAATATTCTTAACAAAATAGCACAAATACCTTTTTCGTTAATAATTTCGGTTACGCCAGACAATACTATTCATCAAATTTTTGATAAGTATAATAAAAAACACTCCTATTTTTATTACAATAAAGGAACAAAACATAATGTGGAAGAGCCGACTAAAGAAGATCCTGTGATTTATAACATGTTGGGAGACACTGGTTTTGATGGAAAGTATATTTTTACTCACAAACAATTTTACGAATACATAAATCAAAAACAGGAAGTAAAAATACCTTTTGAAATAGAGAATAAAATTAAAGATGTTGCACATTATTTGTTTCTTGGTTTTGATTTTAACAAATGGCAAAATCGTTTATTGTTATTTTCGTTAAACTTATACAACGAGGCCGATGCCTATACTTTTGATGCCGATAAAATTGAAGATATTAATCAAGAATTTATTAATCAGCAGTTTAATATAACTTTTATTAAAAATAATTATAACGATTTTGTAAATGTGCTTTTGCAAAAATGTGAAAAAGAAAAATTGAATAAACCACTAATTGAAACTTTTATTACTAATATTAACGAAGATATTACAAAAGTAATTGCAAAAACAGAAAATTTTAATAACTTAGCCGATTTAATAAAGATAGAAAAGAAAATAGATGCAATCTGTTAATTTTTAAAATTAAGAATTAAGAATTAGGAATAAAAAATTGGTTTACACCTTAAAATTCAATTATTTATAAAACATTATTTTTTATAACTTAAATATAATTCCAAGCTCCAGCTTAGAGAAACGTAGAATTGGCGACATAGATAATATATTTATAATTAAAACTTTAGTAAAACATCGTCTTCCTCCAAGCTGGAGATTGGAGTTCCATTTTTATATAAAAATACTCATTTTAATTTGCAAAAATTCAAAATTTCATAAATGATAGCAAAAAGATATCCAGGAGTTTTCCCATTTAATAGAGAACAAAAAAATGTTTTTTATGGAAGAGATAATGATATTGTTAAATTTACAAAATTATTATTGATGCGTAATCATGTTTTATTGTATTCTAAATCGGGTGTTGGCAAAACATCGCTGTTGAACGCTGGCGTTTTGCCAAGATTAGAAAATGATTTTAAAATTATTAAAATTCGTTTTTTTGCCTATGATAATAAAACAGCACAAACACCGACCGAAATAATTATTAACAATTTAAAAAACATAGATAAAGCAGATAACAAAACTGTTTTAGATGAAATTATTGATAAAACAGAAACTGAAAAAACTCTGTGGTACTATTTAAAGCAATTGGAATGCTCTAACAATGCAAAATTTATATTGGTTTTTGACCAGTTTGAAGAATTGTTTACTTATCCAGAAAATCAGATAAACGAATTTAAAAAACAATTGCATGAGCTAATAAATATTGATATTCCGCCTAAAATAAAACAATTTATTGCTATAAATGATAATGAAAAATATGATATTTTTTACGATGAGTTAAAAATTAAAATTGTTTTTTCTATTCGTTCCGACCGCTTGAATTTGCTAAATATGCTAACCGATAAATTGCCTGACATTCAGGAAACTTTTTATGACTTAAAACCACTTAGCACACAGCAAACAGCACTTGCAATAACAAAACCCGCCGAGAATAAAGGGAGCTATATAACAGAAAATTTTAATTATCACAAACATGCTGTAGAAAATATTATAAAAGCTCTTACGAACAATAATACTCAAAACATAGAAACAACTCAATTACAGATAGTTTGTCAAAAAATTGAAAATATTGTATATCAAAAACAACAAATAGATTCCAAAAATATTGTTCAAATAAAAGAGAAAGATTTACCTAAATTCAAGGATATTTTTCTCAGTTTCTACGAAGATGCTATTACAAATGTTAGTCTGAAAAAAGATAATAACAATAAGCATGAAATTAGAATATTTATTGAAAACCAGCTAATTCGCAACAAACAACGTATTTCACTCGATGAACTAATTTGCTTGGATTATATTAATAACAAAACACTAAAAAACCTGATAAACACACATTTATTAAGAGCAGAACGCAACTCCACAGGCGGATTTAGTTACGAGTTGAGCCACGACACACTAATTGTTCCTATTATAAAGTGCAAAAATAAATAGAGAAAAAGAAGAGGTAATAAAAAATTTGCAAAAAGAAAAGGAACAAGAAATATTAAAAATTAAAAAAGATGCCGAAGAAAAAGTGATTAAAGAAACATATAATTCAATATTAATTGCCAAAAAAACATTAAATTCACTGTCTTTACATAATAATAAAATAGAAAATAAATTTAAAGAATTTGTGAAATTTAATAAACCAAAAAATTTAATAAATGGTGATTTTTTGTTTCTTAAAAAATTTGATAATATTATTTTTCTTGCAATTTTTGATGCAACAGGTTCGGGAGTTCCTGCAGCATTTTTAAGAATTTTTGGATATTCGCAACTTGATAAAATTATTGCACATAAAAATATTGAGGCAAACGAAATACTTTTTAAATTAAAAGAAATTATTATAGAAACATTTTACTCTCAGGATAACGATAATACTGAAGGTTTTGATGGTGCAATTTGTAAAATTGATATTGAAAAGAGAGAAATAAATTACTCGGGAGCACAAATTCCATTATATCAAATAACAGATAATCAAATAGAAATACATAAAGCAGATAGAATAAGTATTAATAAAAACCCATTTGTTGACGATAATTATATGTTTAAACAAAAAACATTTAGTTTTAATGAAAACACTTTTTTTTATTTAACAACAGATGGTTATATAGACCAATTAAGAGAACAGGATATATTGAAATTTTCGGCTAAAAATTTTAAAAAAACAATATCAAAATTACAAAATAATACAACAGAAGAGCAAATAAAAATTATTAACGAAACTCATAATAATTGGAAAAAAGATAAATCACAAACCGACGATATTCTTGTTGTTGGTTTTAAAATATGAGGCTTAATGGTAATTAGGAATTAGGAATTGGTTTACACCTTAAATTTCAATTGTCCTGTTCTCTATGTTGAGGGGATATGTAAAATAAAACATAAGAGAACTTTAGCATTTTACGAGAACAATATATAATACCAAAATCTAATTCACTTTAGTACTGAAAAGTCGGGAAAACTTTTTATCATAACATTAAAGCATTGATTAATTGCTT
>JAOZTW010000515.1 GCA_029938985.1 Bacteroidales bacterium
ATATGCAAATATCTTGATATTATTATATTTATTGAATTGTTAAAAATAAAAATAACCTCACTTAAATTGGTTAATTATTTTTTTTAATATGCCTAACAAACAATTGTATATAAACTGTCGGCGTAGCTTTAAGCCATACCAACAGTTTATAACCACATAATTGTATCATTGAACCATTGAATAATTGTATCATTCATAGACCAAAGCATTATACAATATTTCTACTTGATGTTTTGCTTCTACATTTGTGCCTTCATAAATTTGATGCCTACAGCTTGTGCCTGAGGCTACTATCAGCGTTTTATTGTCCGTTTTTCTAATTTCGGGAAACAACACTAAATTTCCTATTTTTTGCGAAAGCTCATAATGTTCTTTTTCAAAACCAAACGAGCCTGCCATACCGCAACAACCTGATGGTATTTCAGATACATTATAATTTGAGGGCAAACTAAGCATTTTTATTATAGTTTGAGAACTGGCTATGGATTTTTGCTGACAGTGTGCGTGGAGTTTTATTTCTAATTTTTTATCCGTAAATTGTTCTGCTCTTATATTTTTACATTCTATTTCGTTACAAATAAACTCATCAACAGTAAAAGTGAATTTAGCAATTCTTTTGGCTGATGCTTTTAATTTATCATTAACCAGTTCTGGATATTCGTCTCTAAAAGTGAGTATGGCAGATGGTTCTATTCCTATCAATGGACTTTTTTCTGTTACTAATTTTTCTAAAAAAGCAATATTTTTATTAGCCGCTTCCTTAGCTTTGTTCAACAAACCTTTCGATAAATATGTTCTCCCACTTTCAATATGCGGAGGTATTATTATCTCATAATTAAGCCTTTCTAACAACATAATAGTTTTTATACCCAATTCCGAATCGGTAAAATTGGTAAATTCATCATTAAAAAGAAAAACAGTTTTTATTATTTTATTCTCATTATTAACTTGCCTTTTTTTATACCAATTGTTTAATGTTTTATTGCTCAACAAAGGCATTTTTCTTTTTGGAGCAAAACCAAACATTTTCATAAATATTGTAGAAGTAAAATTATTTTTATAAAAAAAATTAAAAAACCAAGGAGCTATTGAAGTTATTTTATTTATCTTATGGATATTGGCTATAAGCAAACTACGCAATGGAATTTTATTATCAAGATAGTAATTATGCAAAAATTCGGCTTTCAATTTTGTCATATCTATTCCAGAAGGACATTCCGATTTACAGGCTTTGCACATCAAACACAAATCCATTATTTCATAAATTTCTTTATGATTAAAAACATTTTTCTGCTCCGATTTTGTCAAATATTCTCTCAATATATTTGCTCTTGCTCTTGTGGAGTTAAGTTCGTCTTTTGTAGCCATATACGAAGGACACATTGTACCCCCAATAATCTCCGATTTTCTACAATCTGCCGAACCATTGCATTTTTCTATTGCTCTCATTATTCCGTCTGCCTCCGAATAGTCAAAAATAGTATCAATTTCAATGGTTTTTTGATTTTTTTCGTATCTCAAAAAACTGTTCATCGCTGGTGTATTAATAATTTTACCTCTATTAAAAATATTATTTTTATCCCAAGTTTGTTTTATATCCTTAATTAATTCATAATTTTCTACACCAATTATTATTGGAATAAATTCGCCTCTCAATCTACCATCGCCATGTTCACCACTTAACGAGCCATTGTATTTTTTTACCAACTTTGCAGTTTCTAAAGCTATTGTTCTAAACATTTTAATGTCTGCATCTTTTTTAAGATTTAATATTGGTCGCAAATGTAGTTCTCCACTACCAATATGGGCATGAAACACACAATTTAACTTGTGTTTTTTCAAAAGCTCCTGAAATTCGGCAACATAAGCTGGTAGTTTTTCCACTTCAATAGTGGTATCTTCTACAACGCTCACTGGTTTGGCATCGCCCTTAATATTAGACAACACACCAAGTCCCGCTTTTCGCAAATTCCACACTTTGGTAGTGTTTTTATTCCAGATAACTGGAAAATGATAACCAAAATTATTGTTTCGCATATCTTGCTCCATCTGTTTTGCGAGTTCCATTATTTCGCTTTTTGTCTCTCTTGCAAATTCAATCATCAGTACGGCTTTGGGGTTACCCTTAATAAAATAACGATTTTTTCTTTGCAAAATATTTTCTTTGGTACAATCAAGAATTGTTTTATCCATCAGTTCCACTGCTCCAGGATTATATTTTAAAGCTATTAAATTGGCATAAAAAGCTTGTTGTAACTCGTTGAAATGCACACAAACTACCGCTTTTTCTTTTGGAGGAGAGTCTATTAAATTTAATTTTATTTCGGTAACAAAAGCAAGTGTACCTTCTGAACCTGCTACTATTTTTGCGAAATTAAATTTTTCTTCTGTCTCCGAAAAAGGTTCTGTGTTGAGTAATAAATCAATGGCATATCCAGTGTTTCGTCTATTTATTGATTTGGCAGGAAATTCTTTTTCTATATTTTTTTTAATTTTTGGGGCAGAAAGAATTTTTTTTATATTTCTATAAATATCCCCTTCCAAATTTTTTAAGTTACATTTGTTATTAAATTCTGTTTTATTGATAGCTTTAAATTCTGCCTCCGAGCCATCGCTCAAAATTGTTTTTACCGAAATAAGATGGTCTCGTGTGCTTCCATAAATTACCGAATGTAATCCACAGGCATTGTTACCAACCATGCCACCAATCGTACAGCGGTTGGCAGACGAAGTTTCTGGTGCAAAAAACAAATTAAAATCTGACAATTTCTTATTCATCTCTTCCAAAATTACTCCAGGCTGAACTCTTATCCATCGCTCTTGTTGGTTTATTTCCAGAATATTAGTCAGATGTTTAGAAATATCAACAACAATTCCGCTACCCACCACCTGACCCGCAAGCGAAGTGCCAGCAGCACGAGGAATTAAAAAACTATTATTATTATTTGCATAATTAACAATTTTTTTTATATCTTTACCATTGAAAGGGCGAATAACGGCAAATGGCTTTTCTTTGTATGCCGAGGCATCGGTAGAATAGGCGGTTGTAGTTATTTCATCAATAAACAAATCTCCTTCAATTGATAAGGCAAGTGAACTTATATTGTGCATCTTTCTAAATTTTTTAATTAACAAGACAAAGAAAATAATTTTAAAACAAAAGACAAATGAAAACAAAACATTTTTTTTTACTAACAGCGATTTCAATATTTTTATTCTCCTGTTTTCCTGAATATGATTGGACTCGAAATGATAATTCGAGAAATAATAATACTCGTCCTGTGCTTGAAGATACTACAACTGTTGACACAACCTACAATAGAACAGGTTGGATACGTACCAATTTTTCAAACAATTGGGACGACTGGGATATTGAGATAAACGATTCTACGGCTGGATATATTAGAACAAATTTTTCGGAAGATTGGGATTCTTGGATTTTTAATGTAGGTGATTATGAGGGTACAATTAGTACAAATTTTTCGGAAGACTGGGACAGCTGGAACTTGTTGTGTGGAGATTATCAAATTAGAATAAGAACTAATTTTTCGGAAGATTGGGACTCATGGGAAATTTATGATTTGAATAGCGATTTTAAAATGTTTGCAAAAACATATACATCTGAGGACTGGGACTACTGGGAAATTTACAACGATACTACTGAAATAAATTTTAAAACCTATACTTCGGAAGACTGGGATTACTGGGAAATATTTAGAGACAGTTCAGAAATTGAAACTCCTTATTTTGTTGCATTAAGTTTTATTCCTATTTTTACAAGTAGTGTTTATATGCAAGGAATTGTTGAGTAAATTAATTTTCAAGCTGACTACCATATAAGGAATTATACAATTATTCAAAGGTTCAATGATACAATTAAGAGACTATAAACCAAAAGATTAAAGAAAAACAAATGTGTAAAAACTTTTGTATGGCTACTTAGTAGTCAGCTACCTACTCAATTATAGCCATTTACATTAGTTTTCTTCGTTCAATTCGTTCTTTGGCTTCCTGCAATGCAATATGCAATTTTTCTGATTATAACGGATTTTGTTGAAATTATAAATCATTGATTATTAATTGCTTTACTTCCTAATATCTATTTGTTCAATTAATAGGAACGCAGACAACACGGATTAAACGGATTTTTCACGGATTTTTTTCCTTTATATTTTATATAATTCATTATTTTGTGTCTTACAGGGAAAATCAATCTCACTCCCTTTTACAAACACTTTTTTAACAGTTATAAGTATTT
>JAOZTW010000516.1 GCA_029938985.1 Bacteroidales bacterium
TTGGCAATATAGCCCTATTTTTTATTAACCAACACTGTTATGTAGGGACTACAATCCGTTAAGCACATACCATAAATATATTGAAAAAAGACGGATTTAAAATGAAATAGAAATGCTTACAAAGTATTTAGAAAAATATAGAATTAAATGAAAATTTAGATAGATAATGGAAATAAAAAATTATATTAATAAAATAATTCATGGAACAAATTTTGAAGTTCTTGAAAAAATACCAGAAAAATCTGTGGATTTGATTTTTGCTGATCCACCTTATAATCTTCAATTAGAAAAAGACTTATTTAGACCTAATCAGACAAAAGTAGATGGCGTTTTTGATAAGTGGGATAAATTTGATTCTTTAAAAAACTACGACGAATTTACAAAAAAATGGCTTTTGGCTTGCAAAAGAGTATTAAAAAAAAATGGAACTATATGGGTAATTGGTAGTTATCATAATATTTATAAGGTAGGGGCTATAATGCAAGATCTCGGTTTTTGGTTTTTAAACGACATTGTTTGGATAAAATCTAATCCAATGCCCAATTTTATGGGAACAAGATTTAACAACGCACACGAAACTTTGCTTTGGGCTTCTACAAAAAAAGGAGCAAAATATACATTTCACTATAAAACAATGAAGTCGTATAATGGTGATTTGCAAATGCGTAGTGATTGGAATATTCCAATTTGTAGTGGTAAAGAACGAATAAAACATAATGGAGAAAAAGCCCATTCAACACAAAAACCCGCCGAATTGCTTTATAGAATAATACTTGCGACTACAAATGTTGGCGATATAATTTTAGACCCTTTTTTTGGAAGTGGAACTACTGGAGCTGTTGCTAAACAATTGCAACGAAACTTTATAGGAATAGAAAAAGAAGAGTTTTATGTTGAAATAGCTAAAAAAAGAATTGAAAGTATTGAACCTATAAAAAAAGAATTATTAAATTACAAATTAGAAATTAAACCTCCAAAAGTTCCTTTTGGAAATTTGATTGAAAAAAAATTTATACAAATAGGAGAAAATATTTTTTCAAAAGATAAAAAATATAAAGCGATTGTAAATGCAAATGCAAGCCTTAGTTTAAACGGCTTTGTAGGTTCTATTCACAAAGTTAGTGCAAATATTTTATCAAAAAAATCACACAATGGATGGAAATATTGGTACGTAGAACGCAATAAAAAGTTAATATTAATAGACGAACTTAGAAGTAATTATATAACAAAATATCATTCTGATTTTAAACAAAATAAATAATTTAGGAATTGGAAAATAATAAATTTGGAAAACTGTTAAAAAATAAATACACAGTTTCCAAAGTTATTTTTTGACAACTCTTTATCAATAATAAAATATATATAAAAATGCCTGAAAAAGAAAAAAAACAGTTAACAAAAAAACCAGACAAAAAGAAAGATAATAAAAATCCAAAAAAGAAAAAAGGAATAAATTATAATATCTTTTGGATATATGGTATTATCGTAGTTGCAATTCTTGCATTACAATTTTGGGATTTTGGAGCAAAACCAGAAACAGTTTATTGGAACGACCTAAGCAAAATGATTAAAGAAAAAGAGGTTTTAAAAATAACAGTAATAAACAAAGAGAAAGCTGAAGTAACTTTGAAACCAGAAGTATTTAACCAAAAAAAATACGATAAATTATCGGAGAAGAAAATGGACGAAGAGGGACCTCATTTTCTGTTTAGAATATCATCGCCAGAAGTTTTTCATAAACAACTGCAAGACATTCAAAAAGATTTAGCAGAGGAAGATGTTATTTTTTATGCCAGCGAAACTCGTAAAGATTTTTCAGGCGAAATACTTAGCTGGATAATTCCAATAGGTATTTTGATTGTTATATGGGTTTTTGTTTTCCGCAGAATGGGCGGCGGAGGCGGCGCAATGGGGGGAGGCATTTTTAACATGGGTAAGTCTAAAGCCAAAATGTTTAATAATGATGCCGCTATAAAAACCTCGTTTAAAGATGTTGCAGGACTTGAAGAAGCAAAACAAGAAATTACTGAAATAGTAGATTTTTTGAAAAATAAAGATAAATACACAAGACTTGGTGGGAAAATTCCAAAAGGTGCTTTACTTGTAGGTCCTCCTGGAACAGGAAAAACTTTACTCGCCAAAGCTGTTGCAGGTGAAGCCGAAGTACCATTTTTCTCTATGTCGGGTTCCGATTTTGTTGAAATGTTTGTTGGTGTTGGGGCATCAAGAGTTAGAGATTTGTTTTCGCAAGCAAAAGCAAAAGCACCATGTATTATTTTTATAGATGAAATAGATGCTATAGGACGTTCGAGAAGTTCAAAATCTAATTTTAATTCAAACGATGAACGAGAAAGTACTTTAAATCAGTTACTAACAGAAATGGATGGTTTTGATACCAACACAGGAGTAATTATTATTGCGGCAACAAATAGAGCCGAAATATTAGATAATGCTCTTTTGCGAGCTGGACGATTTGATAGACAAATTTTACTTGAACTACCAGATTTAAACGAGCGAGAAGAAATTTTTGAAGTTCATTTAAAACCTATAAAAACAAATGAAAATCTTAATATGAAATCTCTTGCACGTCAAACACCTGGATTTTCTGGAGCTGATATTGCAAATGTTTGTAACGAAGCTGCCTTAATTGCTGCACGTGGCGACAAAGAATTTGTTGGAAAACAGGATTTTGTAGATGCAATTGATAGAATAGTTGGTGGTTTGGAAAAAAGAAAGAAAATTATTACTCCGCAGGAGAGAAAAACAATTGCTTATCACGAAGCAGGACATGCTACTGTAAGTTGGCTTTTGGAACACTCACAACCACTTATTAAGGTTACTATTGTACCACGAGGAAAAGCACTTGGTGCTGCATGGTACTTACCCGAAGAACGTCAACTAACTACAAAAGAACAAATTTTGGACGAAATTTGTGCCGCACTTGGTGGTAGGGCTGCCGAAGAGGTGATTTTTAATAAAATTTCATCTGGAGCTTTAAACGACCTTGAACGAGTAACAAAACAGGCGTATTCAATGGTTTCGTTTATGGGAATGAGTGAAGAGGTTGGTAATATAAGCTTTTATGATTCAAGTGGTCAAGAGTATTCGTTTCAAAAACCTTATAGCGAAAAAACAGCGGAGCTAATTGACCAAGAGGTGAAAAAGATAATTGATAAAGAATATATGAGAGCCAAAAATACAATTATCAATAACATTGTAAAATTTAAGGAATTAGCAGAGCGTTTACAACAAAAAGAAGTTATTTTTACTGACGATGTTGAAGATATTTTAGGAAAACGAACATTCCTTAATCCGCATACAGAAGAAGCAATTAATGGAATAAGACAAGACCAATTAGATATAAAAAAAGAAAAGAAAATGCAGGAAAAAAAACAAGCAGAAACTTCTACAAAAGAAAATAAAGAAATTAGATAATGGTTGAAATTGAGAATAAAATCCTTAGTTTAGATGTTTTTGAAAAATATTTTATGTGTGATTTGCAAGCATGTTTTGGAGAATGCTGTATAGACGGAGATTCTGGTGCTCCTTTGGAGTTAAAGGAACTAAAAGAAGTAGAAAATGCTTTTCCTGTAGTAAAAAAATATTTAGACAAAAAACATTTGAAAGTTATTGAAGAACAAGGTGTTTATTTGTTGGACGAGGACGAAGATTATGTTACACCTTGTTATAAAAGTAGTGAATGTGCTTACACCTATTTTGAAAACAATATTGCAAAATGTGTGTTTGAATTAGCTTACAATAAAGGTGAAATTGCTTTCAAAAAACCTATTTCTTGTCATTTATATCCAATAAGAATAGTAAAATATGAGGAGTTTGAGGCTATAAATTATCAAAAAAGAAAAATTTGCAAAGCGGCAAGAGTTTGTGGCATAAAACATCAAACACCTGTTTATCAGTTTTTAAAAGAACCATTGGTTCGTATGTATGGTAATGATTGGTATGAAAAAGTTGAAACTGCTGCCAAAATATTGAAGAGTAAAAATATTGAAGAGTAAAAATAGGTTAAGTGAAAATGCAATAATAAATAGGTTGGTCTTATTTATTATTTCATTTTCACTAATCGTATATAAACGACACTTTTCTATAGGCTATTTTTGTGTTAGGCAAGGCTAAAATATTTGCATATTGCTTATATGGTAATCTTTTACAACGAGGCATAATGATGGAATTGCCCCTAAAAAGGCAGGGCTGTTGCATGCTTATATAAAATTAACTTTCAATATTCAATACTGAA
>JAOZTW010000517.1 GCA_029938985.1 Bacteroidales bacterium
ACTTGGATTTTATTAAAAAGCAATTAATCAATGCTTTAATGTTATGATAAAAAAATTTCCCGACTTTTCAGCTTTTATTTATACAATTTCTAACTCTCTGACTTATCAAACAGCACAACCTCTTAAATTCAATACAAAATATAGTTATTAAGTATTGATTTTTAAGAGGTTGTTATAGACATTTAAAATGTAAAAGTTTTATGAGTAACTTTTATTTTTATAACTAATTAAATCTATTCAATTTTGCATGAATGCTTAAAGTAGCATGTGGTACTGACATTAATCTTTCTTTGGAAATTAGTTTACTTGTTTGCCTGCAAATACCATAAGTTTTATTTTCTATTCTTATGAGTGCTTTTTCAAGTCCGTCAATAAACTTTACTTGCCTTTGTCCCAAACGAGCCGCTTCTTCTCTTGACAAAACATTTGCTCCTTCCTCCATTACCTTAAATGTAGGCGAGGTATCGTCCACAGTATTTGTATCGTTATGATTTAAAATGTTTTGATACATTAGTAAATTTTCTCTTGCTTTCTCTAATTTGTTATTTATCTGAGTTCTAAACCCATTTAAATCGTTGTCGGAATATCTTGTTTTTTCTGACATAATGTTATGCTATTAAATTAATTAATAAAGAATTATAAAAATAGTATAATAAAATTTCAAGTTGTTTTCAAATATGAATTTCTATATTTATTAGCAATTTTCTCAAACTAATTTTATAATTTTTGAATTTTGATATAAGTTTTTATATCATCTATTTCTACAAATTTTGTACCTTGTTTTTTCGTATCAATACTCTCTACAAGTTCTACTTGCGATGCGAGGGTTTGTGATGCCAAGTATGCTTTGAAATTATCTATTGCCGAATTTATTGCTAGGTGTTTTTGAATTTCTAATTTAATTTTATCCGTTATATTAAAATTCTCATCTTTTCTTAAATTTTGAACTCTATTTACAAATTCTCTTGCAATACCTTCCTCTTTTAATTCTTTATTCAAACTAACATCAAGTGCTACCGTATATCTACCTTCGTTTGCTACAAGCCAACCAGGCATATCTTGCGAATTTATTATTACTTCGGATAATAAAATTTCTATTTTTGCATCGCCAGTATCAAAAATATACTTACCTTCCGATTCTATTTTTGCAATATCTTCTTGTGTTAATTTATTGAATGCAGCAACAAGTTGTTTCATGTTACGTCCCAGTTTACGACCAAGAATTTTGAAGTTTGGTTTCAGGTTTTTTGTAATCAATCCAGCTGTATCTTTTATAAACTCAATATCTTTTACATTTATTTCCGAAAGGATAATATTTTTTATAGAATCCACTTGTGCTTCAAATTTTTCGTCCAAAATAGGAATCATTATTTTGCTCAACGGCTGTCTAACTTTTATTTTTGATGCTCTTCGCAACGACAACGACATTGACGAAACTTTTTGAGCAATATTCATTCTATATTCCAAATCTAAGTCTGTTAAGGTTTCCGAATATTTTGGAAAATCTGTAAGATGTATAGAAATATGTGATTCTTTTTTTGTAGCTTTATTTAAGTCATTAAAAAGTTGGTCTGTAAAAAATGGCGAAATTGGAGCCATTAGTTTTGCCACTGTTTCCAAACAAGTATATAATGTTTGATAAGCAGATATTTTATTTTTATCATATTCTCCACCCCAAAAACGTTTTCTGTTCAAACGTACATACCAATTACTTAAATGGTCTGCAACAAACTCTTGAATAGCACGTCCAGCTTTTGTTGGGTCGTATTTATCAAAATGAAAATTCACTTTTTGAACCAACGAATTTAACAACGAAAGTATCCATCTATCTATTTCGGGACGTTCGTTTATATCAATATCTGGTTCTGAATATGTAAAATTATCAATATTTGCATAAAGTGCAAAAAACGAATAAGTATTATATAGTGTACCAAAATGTTTTCGTCTTACCTCTTCTACTCCTGCAACGCTGAATTTTAAACTTTCCCAAGGCGATGCATTGGTTGTCATGTACCAACGAAGTGGGTCGGTTCCATATTTTTCAATAGTTTCAAAAGGGTTTGCAGCATTGCCTTTTCTTTTCGCCATTTTTTCTCCTTTTTCGTCTAATATCAAGCCATTTGAAATAATGTTTCTAAATGCAACATCGTTAAACAACATTGTAGAAATAGCATGTAGAGTAAAAAACCAACCTCGTGTTTGGTCAACTCCTTCGGCTATAAAATCTGCTCCCATTCCGTTGGGTTGATTGGAGTTTTCGAACGGATAATGTATTTGTGCATAAGGTACTGCTCCCGAATCAAACCAAACATCTATAAGGTCTAACTCTCGTTTCATTTTTTTGCCTGAAGGCGAAACAAGTATTATTTTATCAACATAAGGACGATGAGGGTCAAAGTTCAAATAATTTTCTTTAGAAAAATCTTTTGGAGTAAAATTTTTCATTGGATTTTCTGACATAAATCCTGCGTCAACCGCTTTTTGTGCTTCTGCTTTAAGCTCTTCGTAAGAGCCAATACAAATTTCCTCTTCGCCGTCTTCTGTTCGCCATATTGGCAAAGGAGTACCCCAGTATCGTGTGCGAGATAAATTCCAATCTACCAGATTAGCAAGCCATTCGCCAAAGCGTCCTTCTCCTGTTGAAGGTGGTTGCCAGTTTATTGTTTTGTTCAATGCTATCATCTGTTTTTTATAGGCAGTAGATTTTATAAACCACGAATCTAACGGATAATAAAGTATTGGTTTGTCGGTTCGCCAACAGTGAGGATAAGAGTGTTCGTATTTTTCGGCTTTAAACAGGCTACCTTCTTTTTTTAGTTTTACAACTATATCAACATCAACTTCTAATTGGTCTTTTGTTGCCGTTTTATCATAAGCTTTTTTTACATATCTGCCACTAAATTCTCCCACATTGTTCACAAATTTACCTTGTTTGTTTACCAAAGTTAATGCACCAATTCCGTTCAGACGAGCAACTCGCATATCGTCTGCCCCAAAACTTGGTGCAATATGTACAATTCCAGTACCATCTTGCGTAGATACAAAATCGCCAACAATTACTCTAAAAGCGTCGCCTTCTTCGGGTTGCGAATATGGTAAAAGTTGTTCGTAGCGTAATCCTTCAAGTTGTTTTCCTGTGTATTGTCCTATTATTTTGAATGGTAATTTTTTACCACCAATTTTAAAATCATCAAAACTTAATTCTGCATTTTTATCTGTAAAGTATTTTTTTGATAACTCTTCGGCTAAAACAACTGTAATTTTTTCGCCAGTATAAGGATTAAGAGTTTCTATTTTTAGATAATTAATTTTTTGTCCTACAGCTAAAGCGGTGTTAGACAACAAAGTCCAAGGAGTGGTAGTCCAAGCAAGAATATATAAATCGGTGTTGGTGTTTTCAAAAACAAATTCAGATTTTTCTGATTTCAACACTTTAAACATTGCAACGGCAGAAGTATCTTTTACGTCTTTGTAGCAACCTGGCATGTTAACCTCGTGAGAACTAAGCCCCGTACCAGCAGCAGGAGAATATGGTTGAATAGTATATCCTTTATAGAGTAAACCTTTTTTATACATTTCTTTAAGCAACCACCAAAGTGTTTCTATGTATTTGCTATCGTAGGTAATATATGGGTTTTCCATATCAACCCAGTATCCCATTTTGTTGGTTATATCTTCCCATATATCAGTGTATTTCATCACTTCTGTACGACAATTTGCGTTGTATTCCTCAACACTAATACTTTTTCCTATGTCATCTTTTGTAATACCAAGTTTTTTTTCCACAGCCAATTCCACTGGCAAACCGTGAGTGTCCCAGCCAGCTTTACGTTCTACCTTAAAGCCTTTCATGGTTTTATAACGACAAAACATATCTTTTACAGTACGAGAAATAACATGATGTATTCCAGGCAAGCCATTAGCAGAAGGAGGTCCTTCCATAAAAATATACGGCTTACTATTTTTTCTATTTTCTATACTTTGTTCAAAAATATTGTTCTCTTCCCAATATTTAAGTACGTCCTTATTTACTTTGGATAAATCTAATCCTTTGTGTACCTTGAATTTATTGCTCATTATATATGTTTGTTATAAATTATTTTGTGTTTTAAAAATGCAAATATAATTTTTTCTTTAAAAATATAGATTTTTTTAATTGCTTTTTTTACTTATTTCTTTAAAAATTGTAAACCAATTGTATTAGTAACTAAAGTTTTTGCTTTCATTTTATATTGATTATCAATAATTTATAAA
>JAOZTW010000048.1 GCA_029938985.1 Bacteroidales bacterium
TGTTTTTCTTTAAATTAATAATTTATTTTTTGTTGAACAAAAACGAATAATCAAATATCGTCAATTATAATGATTTGAAATTAAGCCTTTTATATTTTGATTTTATTTTTTATGAACAAACCCTGTATAAAATGAAAGCAAAAACTTTAGTTAGTTATTTTTTCATTTTCACTAAGTGAAAATGAAAAAATAAGTTGTTCCAAAATGCGTCTTTTTTTGTTTTTTTAATAATTTAATAATCTGCAAATAGCGAGCTATTTAAGTGTTTTTCAAAGCAGTAAAAGGACAAAATAAACCAATCTATACAAATCAAAAACTTATTATTCAACAAGAGCCCTTTAATAAAACACAGCTTGATTAAAACCAATATTTAAAAAATATTTTGAAGGTCTCACTTTTTGGTTTTCTTTAAATATATAAGGCTTACCGTCTTCCATTAGCATAGGATAATGTTTGAGTTTGTAACCAATAAGTTTTTCGGGCAAAAACCATTCATCGTGAACAATAATATTTTGAGAAATATGCCTAATATATTCAGAATCTACACCAGTGGCAAAACTAAATGTTTGATAATTTGGTAAAACATGTGATATTTGAAAATTAAGTATCCCATGCGAAAACTTTCCATACTTTGCTTTGCTCAGGTCTTTATAACCAAAACGAGAAGGATAATTTTTATTATCATATTTAAACACCCGATAATCAAAAACATCACCATGCCACAAAATAATATTTGTTGAATATTTACAGTTTTCAGTTCTATAATACAACTTTCCGCTAGCAGTTCTAAATTTATCTGTTCTTGGCTCGCCCCACATGTCGTTTTCGTGCGACAAACCAAAACGATTAATTTCTCCAAAAAAAGTTCCAGTAGGTTGAGTAGTACCTATTTTATCAACATAGATATTATAAGTAAAACCAAAACAGTATTTACGCCCTGTTTGATTACTGTTTGCTGTTACAAATTTATTTAAAATACTATCTTTTTTTCCAAATCCAAGTAATAGACCTACGTTTGTTTGCAATTCTACAAATTGTTTTTTTGTCCCAATTCCAGTAATATTATAAACAGGACGTAAATATAAATTTACTTGAACTTGTTTGTAAGCATAATATCCACCAATGAAAAAACCAGCTCTATTTAAAACCGTTCCTCCATTAATTACTATACCAGCGTTTATAAAAAAATTGTTTTTATCAATAACTTGTGCTTCCGTTTTTATATTTATCAACAAAACAAATGAACATAATATTATGGTAGATTTTAAATTCATAAATAATAAGCTTTTAACGAGTCTATTTTTTAATAATTGAATTTTAAGAAGCAAACTAATTCCTAAATTTTAATTATTAATTTATCAATTGTTTGTTAATAATTATCCAAAATTATAAAAAAAAAGTAAACTATTCTTGTAAAAATTTGAAAATTTCATTTTTTTATATATTTTTACGGCTGAATAAACTTAAATAATGTTAAAAAAAACGGAAAATTGTATTACTAAATTTCCTTATTACAGGCAATTACAAAAAATATTTACTTGAATTATAATTAAATGTCATTAATTTATATTTTATTCAAATTTTAAAAAAACAAAACACAATATAAAACAATCTAACTATGAAAGTATTTCTTGGAGGCACTGTAGCAGACTCAAAATGGCGTGATTACATGATGCCCAAATTGGATATTGATTATTTCAATCCCGTTGTTGAAGAATGGACGGAGGCAGACATGGAACGTGAAATTCACGAAAGAGAACATTGTAATTTTTGTCTATACGTTATATCTCCAAAAATGATTGGTTGGTATTCGTTAGCAGAAGTAATTGACGACAGCTTAAAGAAAAGTGATAAAACAATTTACTGCTTTTTACCCAAAGACGAGGACGATGAATTTACTGATGAACAAATTGCAGAACTTAAGGCTATTGGTAAAATGGCACAGTCTAATGGTGCAATTTGGAAGCATAGTTTAGATGAGATAATAAGTTTCTTAAATTCTGCTAACCAGCAAGATAAAACATTAATTTACGAGTCAAATCATTTTAATAATGTATTTATCTCCTATGGACGACGACACAGTTTGGCGTTGGCACACAAACTATATAACAGCTTAAAACAAGCAAAATTTGACATCTGGTTCGACATGAATGATATTCCACTTGGGGTTGATTTTCAGGAACAAATTGATGAAGGAATTAAAAAGGCTGATAACTTTATTTTTGTTATCTCTCCCCACTCTGTTAACTCTGTCTATTGTTACAAAGAAATAGTTTTGGCACTTAAATATAATAAGCGAATTATTCCAATTATACATGTTGAACCAACTGACTGTTGGGATAAAATGCACCCTGTAATAGGAAAATTAAATTGGATTTATCTTCGCCAAAACGAAAATTTTGATATTCCAATAGAAAAATGGGAATTTATTGACGATTATCAAGCAGGAATCGATGGTCTTGTGAGTTTGTTGAGCCTACAAAGAGATTATGTGAGAGACCATACGGTTATACTTGACAAAGCAATTCAATGGGTTGACAACAAGCGAGAAGACAAACATCTTATTTATGGAGATGAATATGAAATGGCTTATGCTTGGTTAAAACAGAAGTCTTTTAAAAACGATAAAGGAGATGAAATTCAAGCACCTTGTTTTCCCACAGCATTGCAAGCAGAATTTATTTCTACATCAAAACAAGAAGTTGAAAACTTTATGACAAATTCGTTTTTTACATACAGTAAAAAAGATTTTGAGACAAAAGATATGATACTTAGCTCCTTGGATATGCAAGGTATTACCACATGGAGCGACACTACAGACATGAAATCGGGCGAGAACTACAAAGAAGCAACTTTAAATGGAATAATTGAAGCAGACAACTATCTGTTTTTAATTTCTCCTGACTCTGTTGTAGAGCCTGACTGTTTGGAACAATTAGATATCGCAATAAAATACGAAAAAAGAATAATTCCACTATTAATAGAAACAACAAAAAAGGAAAATATTCCTGCAAAATTAAATTCTCTACAACAAATAAACATTATTGACCGCTCGGAAGCAGAAGAGGTATCGGTATCAAAACTTGAAGATGTGGAGGCAGATATAGCAGCTCGTAAAGGAAAAACTCCATACGAAAAATCTATTGACGACCTTGTAAAACAAATAGAAATAGATGTACAATATTATTATTCGCATAAAATATTGCTTGTAGATGCTTTGCAATGGGAGAAAAAACAAACCGACAGTCTTTTACTGCATAGTTTTGCTCTTGAGGAAGCAAAAATATGGAATAAACTTGGAAAAGAAAAACGTTACAAACCTACTGTTTTTCATGAAAAATTTTTAGAAGAAAGTATTTCCAAAGCAGGAACAATTGAGCCTAATGTTTTTATTTCCTATGCTAAAAAAGATACTTATTTTGCTGAAAAACTCAACTTACGTCTTAAAAACTCTGGACAAACAACCTGGTTTGACCATCAGAGTATTCCTGTGAGTTTAGACTATAAAGACGAAATTTTTAAGGGTATAGACCAGTCCGATAACTTTTTATTTATTATCTCCCCATACTCAATACATTCTCCTGCCTGTATCGCAGAGCTTGATTATGCAACAGGAAACAACAAAAGAATAATTACTTTATTATTAACAGATATTGAAGAGAGTGAACAACCAAAAAATATACATGAGATAAAACCAATTGATGCGAAAAATCAAACTTTTCACAAAGCATTTCAAGAGTTACTACAAGCCCTTAACGATGATAGAGAGTATTTAAGAGGACATACAAAATATACTAAAGAGGCTATTGAATGGGAAAAAAACAATCGCTTGCACTCATTATTACTTAGAGGCGAAAGTTATAGTTCGAGCAAAAAATGGTTTAACGATTCTATAAAAAATAAAAAAGACCCAAAAGCATCGGAATTACATGAATCCTTTTTTGACGCAAGTAAAAAAGCAATTACACGCAGAAAACAATTTACAGGTTTAGGAATTGCAATACTTTCAGTAGTTTTACTTTTAACAGTTTGGGCCTTAAACCAAACAAGAGTTGCTACCCAAAAAGAACAATCTATTAAAGAAATTTTGGGACAGGTTGATCGTTTGGGAGAAATATCCGAACAAAATAACAATGGAGAACTACTTACTGCACAAATTTATATTTCAAAATTGGATTTAAATGTAGTTGAAAGAACTTCAAATGAAATAAAATCAATGGTTCTTGGATTTGTAAAAGAAATAACATCTAATAATTATGAAAAAAACAACTTCGAATTAGAGTCAAGTTTTACATCTATAAAATACAATCAAGCAACCAAACGACTGCTTGCTGCCGATGAAGATGGAAGTATTCATGTGCTTCATAACAATGGGAAACCAATAAAAAAATGGTTGAGTGGTGGTAGTACAATAACAAACTTAACTTGGGATTTAGATGGAAAAAGTATTGTTGCAATAATAGACGATACTAAATTTGTAGAATGGACAGATAAGGGAGAAAAGGTTTCAGAACAGCCAATTGACGAAGGAACATATTTATTAAAGTTAAACCAAGATGGTAAATTTCTTGTAACAGTAAACCTCGCAAATGACTTTATTAAAATGTGGAAATCGGAAGAAGGGAAGTTTATTAAACATCGAGAAATTAAATACGAACAGTTTTATAGTGTAACTAACAAAACAATAGAATATGTGAAAAATAATGGAAACCTATCAGAAACAACAATAGAAAGGCTTGAGCTGTTATTACACAAAGATGCTGCTGTTTTTAAAGATTTTGAGAAGTTTTTGGAAGAGGTAAATATTACTGAAAACTTTAAGGATATAAAAAATTATTTTCAAGTAAAAATAAGTCTGGATTTTAGACCAGGTACTAATGAGTTAATTTTTTCGAATGGAACAGGTAAAATAACACACTCTACCGATAAAAGTTACCAAACAATAGTTAATTCGCCTGGCGTTGAATTTAAACAAGTATCATTTCGTGCAATGAATGATGAAATTTTGGCAATGGACGATGGCTTTATATATTACTATAATTTAGATGGCACATACACAGGATTGTATGAAGCTCGTGATTTTCTTGGCGATTTAAAATTTTGTTCGTGTGGACATACGCTTGCTTATAGAAACGCAAACAGAATAGGTATTGTGGAAGACAACGAATTTGTGGGACCATTAAGCACTACGGAGTTTGATATTTATGACTTTGATATTATTTCAGATAAAGGAGAGCTTGTTACGGTTGAGTCGGATTCTACTTTGAGATTTTGGGACTTAGAAAAGTTTGGCGAAAAAGAATTAGACTCCAAAGATATTGCTGAATATATTAAACAGAGTAAAATTAAAAATTACGATTATTTTTCAACTCACTCTGATGAATTTGAAGACTCAGTATCTTATTTTGGAGACATTCAATTCCAAAAAAAGCAAATAAAATCAAACGATGTATCAAGTTCAACTAATAACACTAATTCAATTCCTTTTGGAGATTATAATAAATATATTGTTAGTAACAATGTGTCTAAAATTGTTGCATATAAAAGTGAATTTAGTATAAGTGGTTGGTTTAAACCTACTGCATCTAACAAAGATGGCAAACAAGTGAAAGGTTTATTTGGTTTAACAAATAATTTTGATTGCGAATTTTTTGTCGCTCAATCAAAAGAAGATGAACTTGTGGCAAAATTTGCACTCAACGATTCGGCTATATACGAAATAAAAGCAACTGGCTTGAAAATTAACGAGTGGCAACATATAGCACTTTCGTATAATAGAAACGAATTAAAACTATACCTTGATGGAAAAGAAGTTGGAACAGCCTATGCCAAAGGAGTAATAAGAGATAGTAATATTGAATTTAACATAGGAGCAATTTATTCTAACAAAGAATATAAGTTTTTTAATGGTTTGATAGACGAGGTTTGTTTGTGGGACAAATCGTTAAACGAAACTGAACTGAGTCTTATTATGAAAGAAATACCAAAAGAAGACAATAAAAAGCCAAAATGTTATTGGTCGTTCGACGAAGATGGTACTACAATTGTTGATCAAATATCTAATTTGAACGCAAAATTATTACCACACAGAACTTGTAATGTAAACAAATAAAACTTAATTCTGTAAATTAAGAATTAGGAATTGGTTTACACCTTAAAATTCAATTATTTGTAAAAAAGCCAAACAAAAATGTTTGGCTTTTTTTATTATTTCTTTACAATCAAAAAATCTTCTATCCACGTAAAATTACACATTGCGATAAAACAAACAATCCTAATATATTGTAATACAATCTATTTTACATAAAACTATTTCAAGGTTACTATTGTTCAACTCTTATGTTAAATTAAAAAATGTTAAAATTGATTAAAAAAAACAATTAGTTTCTATTTTAATTTATATTTGTACTGTTATTTTTTTAAACATTTAAAATTATCTAAATTATGACAAATAAAGCTTATAATCCTTTTTTGACGGCACAAAAGCAATTTGACAAAGCTGCCGATTTACTTGAACTAGATGAAGCAACACGTGATTTTTTACGCAATCCAATGCGAGAATTTCATTTTACAATTCCAGTTCATATGGACGATGGGACAATGAAAGTTTTTAGAGCATTCAGAATTCAGCACAACGATGCTCGTGGACCTGCCAAAGGAGGTATCCGTTTTCACCCTCAAGAAACAGTAGATACAGTAAAAGCATTATCAATGTGGATGACTTGGAAAACATCGGTTGTAGATATTCCATTAGGAGGCGGAAAAGGTGGAGTTATTTGTGACCCCCACCATTTGAGTGCTTTTGAGCAAGAACAAATTTGTAGAGGTTGGATACGCCAAGTAGTAAAAAACATTGGACCTTTTTCGGATATTCCAGCTCCAGATGTGATGACAAACCCACAACACATGCTTTGGATGCTCGACGAATACGAAACAATTACCGGAGCACGATATCCTGGTGCTATTACTGGCAAACCAATTGGAATGGGCGGTTCGCAAGGTAGAACAGAAGCTACAGGATATGGAACAATCATTACTGTACGAGAAGCATTAAAAGAATTGAAAATCAAGCCAGAAAAAACTACTGCAAGTTTTCAGGGTTTTGGTAATGTTTCGCAATATGCTATAGAACTATACCACAAAATGGGCGGTAAAACATTATGTGTGTCTTCGTGGGATAATAAAGAAAGTAAAAGTTATTCGTTTCGTAAAAAAGCAGGTATCAACCTTAAAGAACTACAAGGAATTACAGATATATTTGGTGGTATTGATAAAATTAAAGCCAAAGAACTTGGATACGAAGTTTTATCAGGCGAAGCTTGGATAGAACAAGATGTAGATATTCTCGTACCAGCAGCTCTTGAAAATCAAATTAGAGGAGAAAATGCCGACAAAATAAGCAAACAAGTTAAAATTATTTCGGAAGGAGCAAACGGACCTACAACCCCCGAAGCAGATATTATCCTTAATAAGAAAAAAATATTTGTAGTGCCAGACTTCCTCGCTAATGCCGGTGGAGTAGTTTGTAGTTATTTTGAGCAAGTACAAAATAATATGAATTATTACTGGGCAAAAGACGAAGTGCTTGCTAAATTAGATTTAAAAATGACCACAGCTTTTGCCGCAGTAAGCGATTTCTCTAAACAACACAATATACAAATGAGAGACGCAGCTTACGTTATATCTGTTAATAGAGTTGCACAAGCATGCCAAAGCCGAGGCTGGGTATAAACAAATAGGCTACCCGTTTAAAGTTGGACAATAAATTACTGTCGGTGTGGCTTAAAGCCACGCCGACAGTTTATATACATTTATTGAATTGTTAAAAATAACCTCGCTTAAATAGGTTAATTATTGGTTTTAATATGCCTAATATTTATATTTCATTAATAAAAAAATATGGACTTAAATAAAAATTTCTTTAAATCAGATAAACAAATATCATTTCTTGGAGATGGCGAACTTGGCGGAAAAGCAAAAGGTTTAGAGTTTATTGATTCTATTTTAAAAACAAAAATATCAAAAGAAGAATTCCCCGAATTTGAAATAAATATTCCTAAAATGATTGTTATCAGAACAGATGTTTTTGATACTTTTATGAGAATAAACGATTTGTGGGAAATAGCACTCTCCAATAAACCCGATGATAGAATTGCTCTTGCATTCCAAAAAGCAGATTTGCCTTTTAATATTCTCGGAGATTTACGAATGATAGTTAAAGAAATTAAACGTCCGCTTGCTGTACGCTCATCGAGTATGCTCGAAGATGCTATGCACGAACCTTTTGCAGGAATATATGGGACAAAAATGACTCCAAACAATCAACCCGATGTGGACACTCGTTTCCGAAAATTAGTTGAAGCAATAAAATATGTATATGCCTCAACATTTTTTAAAGCTCCAAAAGATTATATCAAAGCAACTAAGCATAAAACGGAGAACGAAAAAATGGCAGTTATTATTCAAGAAATTGTTGGCGATAAGCACAATAAAAAATTTTATCCCGAAATATCAGGTGTAGCTCGCTCTTACAACTATTATCCCACAGGAGGAGCCAAACCCGAAGATGGAGTTGTTAATCTATCTCTCGGTCTTGGCAAAACTATTGTAGATGGTGGTGTGTCGTGGGCGTACACTCCTGCATTTCCACAAAAAGCACTACCGTTCAAAACTATAAGAGATATGCTACAACAAACTCAACTCTATTTTTGGTCAGTAAATTTAGGTCAACCAACAGAATACGACCCGATAAATGAAACGGAATACATGTTTGAAAATCATATTACAGACGCACAAAACGATGGGACTTTAAAAAAAATAGTTTCAACGTATGACCCACAAAACGATAGAGTTTGGATAGGATATGGAGGAAACGGACCAAAAATATTGACATTCGCTCCCGTTTTGCAAATGTCTGACATTCCTCTAAACAACCTAGTGAAAAAACTAATGAAAGTATCCGAAGAAGCATATAATACTCCAGTAGAAATTGAATTTGCAGTTACTTTCCCAAAAAACAACCAAAACATGCCAATCAAATTTGGTTTTCTACAAGTAAGACCCATGGTTGTTTCTTCAGAAGAAGTAGATATTCAAGACGCAGAAATGAATAGTGAAAATATAATAATTTCTTCAGACAAGGTTTTAGGAAATGGCATAGTCGATTCTATAACAGATATTGTTTTTATTAAGCCAGATAAATTCAACTCAAAATCTACACACCAAATAGCAAAACAAATAGAACAAATAAATAAAAAACTTTGCAAAGAAAATAAAAAGTATTTGTTAATAGGTTTTGGCAGATGGGGAACAACAGATGCTTGGGCAGGCATACCAGTTGATTGGAGTCAAATATCGGGAGCAAAAGTAATTGTAGAAGCAACACTTGAAAATATGATTCAAGAAATGAGTCAAGCATCACATTTTTTTCATAATGTAACAAGTTTTCAGGTATTTTATTTTTCTGTTCCATATTCAGGACCTTATAAAATAGACTGGAAACAAATAGACAATTTACAAATAGTTGAAGAAACTGAATTTGTAAAACATGTTTTAACAGAACAAGCTATAAATATAAAAGCAGATGGCAGAATAGGAAAAGGTATAATTAAACTTTAAATAAAATGAACAAAAAAATTAATCAAAATCAAATAATAGACCAACTTCAAGAAAGAGCCAAAGAACTTAATTGTTTGTACGAAGTGCAAGAAATCCTGAATAACGAAGAAAAAGATACAGAAGAAATTTTACGAGGAATAGTAGATGTTATTCCGCCAGGTTTTCAATATCCAGATGTTTGTTCCATAAAAATTAATTATAATAACTCCGTTTTTCACTCATCTAATTTCAAAGAAACAGAATGGGTTTTAAATTCTAATATTACTATTCAGGGTAAATTGCATGGAAAAATAGGTGTTTACTACATTGTAGAACGACCTATATGCGATGACGGACCTTTCTTAAAAGAAGAAAAACATCTTATTGCAACTATTTCTAAATTTATAGGAGTTCATTTTTTTCATAAACAATTAAAATCTGTTTTTGAAGAACGAAATCAAAAAAAAGAAGACCAAAAATCACAATGGGGCGTAATTTTAGATATGTTACGAAATACAAACCCTAAATTGTTAGTTCGTATTTCTCGAAAAATGGTTAACTATTTATGTTGGAAAGGTATTTCCAAAGCAGAAAAATTATTTGAATTTTTTAGTCCAGTAGCTCACAAGGAAGAGAGTGGACTATACCAAGAAGCGAATTTTCCATATCAAGCCAAAACCGACTCAGATTCTTTGATTATAAGTAATAAAATTTTTGAATTTGCAAGTAAATATTTAAGCGAACAAGAAATTATAGAAAATATCAGTCGTTGGATAAAACAAGAGAAGTCTAGCTTTCTAATAAATACGTTGAACAATCCAAACTCTTCTTTTGAAAATCTTAATAGTGTTATGGAACGCTATTATTATCTTAAAAAACAAGGCTTAACCTTAACTCCTTTACGAGAAAAAAGTTTAAGTATTGCTCTTATTAGCCATCTACTTACAGACCAAAAGGAATTTATTAAAGTAGCCAAAGAATTTATAGGAATTGACGATTTCTATAAATTAATGAGCAAAATTATATACCCAGATAATAGTCTCGGAAAACTTGGAGGAAAAGGTTCAGGTTTGTTTTTATCTGAAAATATATTAAATAAATCAAAACTTAGCAATGATTTATCTAAACGCTTTAAAATACCCAAAACATGGTTTATTACTTCCGATGAATTATTGCATTTTATGCAATATAATAATTTAGAAGATATTATTGAACAAAAATATAAAGGAATTGAACAAATAAGAAAAGAATATCCGTATGTTGCACACCTTTTTAAGAACGCTTCATTTCAACCCGAAATAATAAAGAAATTTTCTGAAATGCTCAATGATTTAGGAGATGTTCCTTTAATTGTTAGAAGTACAAGCCTATTAGAAGATAGATATAATTCAATTTTTGCTGGAAAATACAAAAGTTTATTTATTTCTAATCAAGGAACTAAAACCGAACGACTTGCCGAATTAACTGATGCAATAGCCGAAGTATATGCTTCTATCTTTGGACCCGACCCTATTGAATACAGAATAGAAAGAGACCTAATTGATATTCACGAAGAAATGGGGATAATGATACAAGAAGTTGTAGGAAAAAAAGTTGGCAAATATTTCTTTCCAGCTTTTGCTGGTGTTATTTTTTCACACAATAATTATAGGTGGTCAAGTAGAATAAAAAAAGAAGACGGATTAATAAGACTTGTACCAGGTCTTGGAACTCGTGCAGTTGATAGATTAAGTGATGATTATCCTGTTCTTATTGCCCCTGGTAAACCAAACTTACGAACAAATGTCAGTTTTGAAGAAATTATCAGATATTCTCCAAAAAAACTTGACGTAATTAATTTGGAAAAAAGACGTTTTGAAACAATAAAAATAGACAAACTTATTAAGGAATATGGAAACAAATATCCAATCATAAATAAACTAGTTTCTGTTATTTCGGGTAATTATATGCAGCAAGTTAGTCGTTTTGGTATGAATTTTCAAAAAGATTCTTATGTTGTTACCTTCAACGGCTTGCTTAATAACACTGATTTTATTAAGCAAGTTAATTCTATGTTATCTGTTCTTGAAAAAGAATATGGATATCCCATTGATATTGAATTTGCTCACAATGGCGAAGATTTTTACTTATTGCAATGCCGCCCACAAAGCTACGGTAAAATAAGACAACCTGCAACAATACCCACTAATATTCCAGAAGGAAATTTAATTTTTTCGGCAAAAAAACATATAACAAATGGAACAGTTGAAAATATCTCGCACATTGTTTATGTGGACCCTCAAAAATATAGTGAAATATCAGATTATGACGAACTTAAATCTGTTGGTAGAGCAATAGGACGTTTAAATAAACTTCTACCAAAACGACAATTTATTTTGATGGGACCAGGACGGTGGGGAAGTAGAGGAGACATAAAACTTGGCGTAAGTGTTACTTATTCCGAAATTAATAACACTTCGATTTTGATTGAAATAGCCAGAAAACGAAAAAACTACGTGCCAGAACTTTCATTTGGAACACATTTTTTTCAAGACTTGGTGGAGGCAAATATTTTTTATCTTCCACTATACCCCGACGATAACGGAATTGCGTTTAATGACTCTTTTTTCAATAACTCTTCCAACATATTCGCAGATTTGTTGCCTGATTTAAAAAATCTTTCTCAAGTAATAAAAGTAATTAATGTTAAATCAAATACAAATGGTGGCGTGCTAAATATTTTGATGAATGCAGAAGAAGAGAAAGCAGTTGCAATTATATCAGCGTATAACGAAAATGTTGAAGTAGAAAAATTAAAACCTCAGCAGGAATCATCAATTAGAAATCCAGACTTTTACTGGTCATGGCGATTGCGTGCAGTTGAAAAAATTGCATCAAAAGTTGATGCCTCTCGTTTTGGAGTAAAAAGATTTTTTGTTTTTGGAAGCACAAAAAATGCAACTTCGGGGTCGCATAGCGATATTGATATTTTAATTCATTTCGCAGGAACAGAATTGCAACAAAAAGATTTATTGTCATGGTTAGACGGTTGGGAAGCCAGCTTAGAACACAGCTATTTCCTCCAAACAGGATATAAAATTTCTGGTTTGTTAGATATTCATATCGTAACAGACGAGGACATTGAAAACTGCACAAGTTTTGCTGTAAAAATTGGAGCAACAACAGATGCAGCCCGACCGCTATCTATTGGGACAGATTTAGGCATAAGAAAATAAATTATTGACTAATTTGAATAAAGTTATTTTTATTAATGGCATTTTTCACGAGCATCAATTTCTTCGTTACTTTTGAAATATTAAAATGCTCATTTACAAAGGTAAACTTTAATTCTAATATTTAAAAAAAGCCTTGAACTTGACACTCGTAAAAAACGCCAAAGTTTTAAATTAGTTCTCTTCTTGCTTTTTCAGGAAATTTCGGGTCAAATTTTACGAGAGCCAGTTCTTTATCGTCATGAGCCGCCGAGAAAGCAAAAGTTTTACCGAGCATATCTTGCCACGAGCCAGTAATTCTTGTAGATTCGTGTATGTGTCCGTGTAAAGTAATTAGAGGTTGTTTTTCCTCGATAAAACGCTGTACTGCAATACTACCAACATGGACATCAAGCGGAACATGTTCGTGAAATTTTCCGTCTAATGCGGCTCGGTCTAATTTTGTTTTATATGGTGGAGTATGAAATAAGAAAATTGATTTTGATACATCTGTCTCGCCTACAAGTAATTCAATATCTTTTTTTATAGTAGAATAAGTAATATCATCTTTTTTAACAAAAACAGAACGAGAACCATCTTCTGGCGGAACACAACCAGGGTCAACATATCTTGAAACATCGTATTTTTCCCAGTCTTTCATTAAAAAAGGTGTTGGTGGAACATAAGAATAACCATAAACATTATAATTACCAAATTTCACTTTTTTGTTATGGACATACTCCCATAATCCGTCTTCTGCTCCTTTAATAAATCTTTCTTCATCTGCTCTACTGTCATCATTACCTAAAATAATAAAAACTCTAGGATATTTTGTTTTTAATTTTTCTTTGAGTGTGTTAAAACCTTTAATAATAATGTCGTTAATAAAATTTTCGGGTACATTATTATTTGAAGAAAACATAAAAAGACCAGATGGTAAAAGGTCGCCCCCAATAAAAACTGCAACAGGAACTTCTTGCTCTATTTTTAAAAATAAATTTTTATAACGTTCAACACTACCATGTAAGTCCGAAACAAAAAAGCTAATTGACATAGGAATAGTTTTTTAAATTGATTAAAAATGTTAATGAAATACAAAAAAATAAAAATAAACTCTTTATTTGAATTAAAAAAATATTTTTCGAATATTAATAATTTAGATTTTAATATACCTAACTTTGAAATGAAAAAAAAATAATTTTTAGTACAATTTTGATTATGTTATCGGCTTGTGCCAGCAGAAAATCAACAGTTAGATATGCCTATAAACCGTTAGATGATAGAAAAAGAGTTTCTTTAAAAAAAGGACATTCAGTCCCAATTTATTTATCTAAAAAATTAACTGAAGATGTATCAATAATTTCAGGTGAAGATTATGAAGGCGTTGAGGGTGATGTGAAAAGTGGACTTCTTACTGCGGGAGAAATAAATGACTTTAGTAAATGGGAGCTTTGGCAAGATATTTCTACAACTGACTTAGAAAGCTATATTTCGTTGTGGAAGTTCCACCCAAAAGAACGATATTGTGTTCAACTTAGCGGCTACCCACGTAAGGTTGGACAGCTTTGACTATCAAGTTCACACGTTTCCAAGTCCTATTTTTATTGCCTACGGCAATAAAAATAGCACGTTGGAAAGTGTTTAATATTTAAAATTTGTCCAACTTTACGTGGGTAGCCAACTTAGCTCCAAAAACGGAAGACCAATAATTGATTGTGATATAAAACTGGTTTCGGAACAAGGTGAGACTGTGTGGTTTACCAAAACAGATAATACAGGAAAAGCTGAATTGTGGGCAAATATTTATTCAATAAATAGTGAAAATAAAAACAATTATTCTATTCAAATAAATCATAATAATAAAAACCATAATATTGCAGAACCAACCAGATTTCACGAAGGAATAAATCATTTTGAAATAGAAACGGAATGTAATATTCCTGATAATATAAACATTGCATTATTGAAAATTATCCATCAGGTATCTATTTTATTCAATACATAAATAAAGATAAATGGATGAGTGGCAAAATTGTTTTAGTACATTAGGCATATTAAATAGAACAAACTTTTGTGTTCTGACCTCTAAATTAAAATTAAAAAAATCATGTAAACAGCACATTACACGACG
>JAOZTW010000518.1 GCA_029938985.1 Bacteroidales bacterium
ATGAAAAACATATAGTTAAGTGTTATTAGAAAAGTTTTCCTGACTTTTCAGTATACATCTAAATTACAAAACCAGCTTTTTTAAAATCTTTAATATCTTCTTCTACATTTGAACCTATTGTGGTTAAATAATCACCTGTAAGAGCGGCACTTATACCTGAAAGCAAAGCTTTTTCTTGAAAATGTTTAATCTGAAGGCGACCACCAGCAAAGCGTAAATTGGCTTTTGGATTTAAAAATCTAAAAATAGCAATTGTAGTAAGAATTTCTTCTTCACTCAACGATTTTGCGTTTTCTAATGGAGTACCTTTCACAGGATTAAGAATATTTATAGGAATTGATTGCACGTGTAAATCTCTCAATGTAATTGCTAATTCAATACGGTGTTCCATTGTTTCGCCCATGCCAATTATTCCACCCGAACATACGTTAATATCTAATTTATGTGCGTTTTTTATGGTTTCAATTTTTTCGTCAATTGTGTGAGTAGTACATACTTCGGAGAAAAACGAAGGTGCAGTTTCTAAATTGCAATGGTAGTGTTCAATTCCCACTTCTGTTTTTAGTTTTAATAACTGTTTTTCTGTTATTAAACCCATTGAAGCACAAAGACTTATATCCGATTTGTTTTTTATTTCCTTATATATAGGTATAAGATTTTCTAAAGTTAAATCATTAACTCTTCGTCCACTTGTAACAAGCGAATGTCTTTTCACTCCTTTTGTTGCATTTTCAATCGCTTCTTTTACTGTAGAATCCATTTCAACCAGTTCGTACTCATCTATTTCAGTTTCATAAGCATCAGACTGACTACACCATTTACAATCTTGTGAACATTTTCCTGATTTTGCATTTGTTATTGAACATAAATCTATAGTTTGACCACAAAAA
The DNA here is from genome assembly GCA_029938985.1 of Bacteroidales bacterium. Lineage (GTDB taxonomy): Bacteria > Bacteroidota > Bacteroidia > Bacteroidales > JAOZQN01 > JAOZQN01. The sequence continues at coordinate 891 of JAOZTW010000518.1, forward strand.
AATATTCTAATATCATTAGCCGCACTATATAACTCTTCTTTATTCTCTGAATTACTTAACTTGACAGCTTCCTCAAATGTGAGTTTTTTGCCAGATAATACTTTTTGTTTATATTTATTTATCATAATTTTCATTAAATATGGCATGTTTCACAAATGTAAAGTTTAAGGCTTTCTTGGAATTTTGAAATTGAAATTTCATTTTCACTTTGTAAATGAGCTTTTTAAACTTTATATAACGCCAAAATTTGCACTTGTGAAACATGCCTAAAATATCAGTATTTATTAATTTTAATATGCCTTAATAAAACACAATTTTTAAAAGTACAAAAGTAAAAAAATCATTAAAACTTTGTACAATTTTTAAGTATTTTTTCTTTTTCACTTAGAATTAGGAATTGACTTACAGTATTATTCTATTTTTCCAATTTAAAATATTGATTTATAACTTTAAAAAACTCCTGATAAACATGTTTATTAGATGCAATTATTTCTTTTCCAAACAAATAATTATTTTTGCCCGAATAATCAGAAACTGTTCCACCAGCTTGCTGAACAATAAACGCACCAGCGGCTACGTCCCAAGCATTTAGATTATATTCATAAAAAGCATCAAATCTGCCACATGCCACATAGGCTAAATCTGTAGCAGCAGAGCCTAACCTACGTATTCCATGCGAATTACGCATAAAATATTCTAATGTTTTCAAGAAATTTTGAAGTTGCTGATAGTTATAGTAAGGAAAACCAGTCGCTATAAGCGAATTATTTATGTTTTTACTTTTTGAAACGTTAATAATTTCTCCATTCAAATATGCAGCACTATTTTTCCAAGCATAAAAACATTCGCTCAACCCAATTTCATATACAATTCCAATAACTATTTTTTCGTTTTCCTGCAAAGCAACACTAATTGCATATACTTGATTATTATGAATATAATTTGTTGTACCATCAAGGGGGTCTATTATCCAATTATATTTTTCACCACGTTTGGTAGAACTCTGTTCTTCGGCAATAAATCCACTTTCTAATAGTATTTTACTCAAAGCCGAGACTAAACTTTGTTCTGCTGTTTTATCAACTATGGTAACAAAATCATTTTTTCCTTTCGATTCTACATTTATATTCTTAATCTGTGCTTGTTCTTTTTTAATATAAACACCTACTTCTTTAATTATTTCTATAGCTTTATAACATATATCTTTATAATTCATTTTTCTTTAATTTTTTATTTTCAAATAAAATATAAATAGAGCGATTATTTTAAAATAATCGCTCTATTATACAAAAAATATTTTCACTTGTTAAACTTGTCAAAAATTAATGTTTCTTTTTTGATTTCTTACTTGTTTTTTGTTCAGTATCTGGTTTAGAAACTGATGTTGATTTATTTAATTTGGATAAATCTTTCTTTTTATTTATTTCTTTTACTTTGGTTTTAGACCAACTCTTAATTTTATCTTTAAAAATAAACATTAAAATAATTAAAGTAATACTTGTTAGCATCATTGCACTTGCAATAATCATAGCTTGAGTTACATCAAAACTTCCAATAGAAAAATAAACATTGTTTACTCTAATTTGTTCAATTAAAAATCTTTCGAGACCACCAAAAAATAAATAAATTACAAATAACATTCCTGGAATTTTTATTCTTTTTCGGATACTCCAAAGGATAATAAAAATTGTTATCATCATTAAACCTTCGTACAGCGGAGTTGGAAAAACAGGAGCTTGAAGTACAGAACAGTATTCGCCAGTGCAAGTTTCTGCTATTTTAGCACCCTGATTTAGAATATTATGAGGATAATCATAAGCAAAAAGCCAATCGGGTAAAAAGCTAAGCCAATCGGGAGCTTTGAACGACGCAACTTCTCCTGCATCAATTGCCGATTGTGGAATTGTACCAGCTTTTGCGTAAGCAGCATTATACATTCCCCAACAGCCATCGCCAGCAACCTGACAAGCCATTCTACCAATACCATAAGCAAGTGGAATTGTTACTGCTCCCGAATCGGCAGCATGTAAAAAATTAAGATTATGTTTTCGCACAAATATTGATAGTGCCGCAAAACCAACAACCAAACCACCCAAAAATGTAAGTCCACTAAAAGAAAAGAATTCGCCAATTGGATCTTTTGTAAAATCTCCAAAATTTTCTAAAAGGTGAAAAATTTTGGCACCAAGAATACCAAAAATACCAGCTATAACAAGCATATTACCTGTTAGTTGATGTGGTCTAAATTTCACATTGCTCCAAACAGGTTGTGGCAGTTTTTTTCTATTTTTATCCCACCAAGTATATGCTCCAAATGCTGCTCCTGCTATTAAACCACCAAAAAAATTACCTCTTGCCGATAAAATAAATTCTTGGGGATTGTTAACAAAATCGGAATAATGAAAAACAGCTTCTATTAGTTTAAAACCAAGTATAAAACCAACCAAAATAGCAATTATTATTGATTGCATTGAGGCAGGCTCACCTGCTTTTACTTGTTTAAAAATTGGAAGTAAAAAACCTTCTCGTTCTTTGCGTTTAAATTCAATGGACATAATTGCAGCTCCTGTAATAAAAGCAATTGCTACTATCAGACCATAACTTTGGATTGGCAAAGGAAAATTAATGCCAAATACTTCTTTTAAAAAAAAACTTACCGTTGGATACATTTAATATTTATTTAATAATTTTTAGTTAATATTTTTTTATTGATTATTTTAATTTGCCTTAGTGAAAAAGAAATAATAAGTAACTTCAGGATAGGTCGTTTTTTTTGGCATTTTTCATAAATGCCGTTCTTTTTCGTTATCAGTGAGGTGCATATTATTATTTTATGAAATTAAAAAATTCGTTAAGCGATTTTTGCAAAATATCTTTTGGTATAAGTTCACGCTCGTATTTTGCTATCATTGTAGAACTTAAACTTCTGTTTAGTGCATATTTTACAATTTCTTGGTTTGTTTCTTTGCACATAAGAATACCTTTTGATTGGTTGTTTTCCTTTTTAAGAATATGAGCATAAGCATTAGTCTTGATTGCTCTTTTCAGCTCTTTCCCATTAAATCTTTCTTTGTTAGCATATATAATCTGAAAAGTCGGGAAAACTTTTCTTGAGACAATTAACTATATGATTTTCAATAAAAAAACCAATTTACTATATTAAGACTTAAGTACATAGAGTAATGTTTTTTGTGTATAATAACCTTTTTTGTTATAAAAATCTTCAAATTTGCAGTTGTCATGCTATTTAGACGTTTCCAAGTCCCCTATTTTTTGCCTTATGGCAAAAAATAAGGGACGTTGGAAAGTCTTTTCGGTAACAATACTTTAGATAATTAAGTCTTAATATGTTACTT